>CAZJBO010000203.1:0-5347 GCA_964544075.1 uncultured Anaerolineae bacterium | reverse complement strand
CTGCGCCGGGCCTATCAAAAAGTGTTTGTCAGGGTGTCGCGCTGGTCGATTGTGGATAAGGCGCTGAACCGCTTTAGGACCCTGCGTTGATGTCCCCGGTCTGTTTGGATCAACCGCGCGCATAACGCGCATTCGATAGGAGAAGCTCACATGCCCCTAGCAGATGAACTATCTAAGACAAAGATCGTCCGCATCGACCCCATCGGCGATCCGCTCTGGCAGCAGCTGATCGACCGGCAGGGATGCAGCGCCTTTCAATCGCCGCTCTGGATGCAGGTGTTGACGGATACCTACGGCCTGGAGGTGCGGGCATATGTGCTGCTCGACGCGGACGGCGTGCCGCTGGCAGGCATCCCTTTTTGTCAGATCGAAGATATGATGGGCAAGCGGGTCATCTCGTTGCCCTTCTCCGATTACTGCGGCCCGGTCGCCGGCGATGCCGTCGTGCACCACGCCCTGGCCGAGAAGCTGCTCGAAGCGCGCTGCCCGGTCAAGGTGCGCAGCCTAAGCGACGCCTTCGCGCAAAGCCACGATGCCTTCACGGTGGTCGATAGGGCGAAGTGGCATGGCATCGACCTGACGCGCGAAGCCGACACAATCTGGCGCAGCCTGCATGAGGCCGCGCGACGTGCCATCAGGAAGGCGGAGAAAAACGGCATCACGGTACGCATCGCGCAAGATGCCGAAGATGTACGCGCTTTTTATAACATGCACCTCCGGATACGGAAGTACAAATATCACCTCCTCGCACAGCCCTACCGCTTTTTCCAGAATATTTGGTGGCGCTTTAATGCCGAAGGCCGCATCGCGCTCATGCTCGCGGTTCACCAGGGCGAAGTGATCGGCGGCACCCTTTTCCTAAAGTGGCAGGATACCATCTATTACAAATTCAACGCCTCTCATGTTGGACGCCTTGCCCACCGGCCCAACGATCTGCTGATCTGGCACGGTATCTTACACGGCAAAGCGCAAGGCCTCACAAAATTTGACTTTGGCCTCAGCGATTGGGATCAAACCGGCCTGGTGCGGTATAAGCGTAAGTTTGCCACCGAGGAGAAGACGATCTTCTTCATGCAGCACGTGCCCGAAGCCGCGCCCAACCCCGATGTCCAACAGTTGCGCGCACTCCTGGGTACGCTCACGGGCTTGTTCGTTGATGAAACGGTGCCGGACGCTGTGACAGGCAAGGCCGGTGACGTCTTATATCGCTTTTTTGTCTGATATGATATTCTATTACCAACCCCCGTAAACTGCGGGGCAAAAGATCGCATCCCCGCTGTGGGATATATGTGTAATGTTAGGAGAAGATGATGCGAAGACACACATCATTGTCGAGTGTATTATTGCCGGCACTTTCGCTGGGATTCCTTTTGATGTTGACGCTGCCTGCTCTGGGCAACAACACGCCACAAGATCAACCGGTCGCCACCATACCGGTGCAGACGGAACCGATAAACCAAGCGACGGTCGATGCCGCAGTCGGGGGCTTGCTCACCGCCACCGCCGACGCGCGCGAAGTCGTCGCGGCGACCCAAACGGTCGAGGCGGCGCTTGAAGAGGCATTGGCTGCCACTGCGCAAGCCCAGAACGCTGCATTGCTGGAGAACCCGCCCAATAAAGAGCTGTTCCGTCTATATGTCAATGAGACGACATTCCATGCCGTGGCGTGGTCGCCTGACGGCAACATGGTCGCCGGGGGAGGCAGCAACGCCATAATCTACATCTGGGACCCACACACCGGTGAGCAACTGATGGAGCTAAGCGGCCACGTCAGCGACATCACCTCGTTAGCGTGGTCGCCGGATGGCAAGCGGTTGGCGAGCGCAAGCAGCGATGACACCCTACGCATCTGGGACCCGGTGAGCGGGGAGGTGCTGGCGATCATGGAAGGCCACCATGCGGCATGGTCGCCGGACGGAGCATACCTCGCGGGTGTGCTTGAGGATGCTATCTTGGTATGGGACGCAAAGAGCGGCGCGCACTTCTCGACTCTGACGGGCCACTCTATGCCGATTTGGTCGATAGCATGGTCGCCGGACAGCACGCATCTGGCAAGCGCGAGCGATGACGGCACGGTGCGCATCTGGGATGTGGTACAAGGTCGTCAAACCCATCTGCTGGAAGTCCCGGACGTGCAGATTTACGCTGTGGCATGGTCGCCCGAAGGGGCGCGCATAGCGAGCGCGGGGAGTGACCTCACGGTGCGGATATGGAACGCCGCGAACGGTGCTGCGCTAGGGGCTATGGAAGGACACGTGGATTGGGTCTTGGCGCTCGCCTGGGCACCCGACGGGCTGCGCCTGGCCAGCACGGGTGATGATGGCATCGTGCGGGTGTGGGATGTGGCGCATGAGACCGAACTCATCGCGTTGGCCGACCATATCCGGGGGATGGCGGTTTCGTGGTCGCCGGACGGCATGTATCTTGCCAGCGCGGGTATAGACGGCACGGTGCGCATCTGGGGGCCATGATCGGCCCCAAGCTCTCCGTACCCATAAGGGCGCGCTTCGGCTGGCGAAGCGCGCCCTTTCAATTTGGACAATTTGGATGACGCCGCCGGAGGGACTCGAACCCGCAACCTTAGGCTTAGAAGACCTCTGCTCTATCCATTGAGCTACGGCGGCTCTGCGCACAGTTTACCAAAATCCGCCCAACTTTCAAAATGCTCTTCAATGGGTGGGTATGGGAGGCTGCCCGCGTACAGAATCCGTACGGTAAACATAGGCCTGCACGCATGTTCGAGACCGGCACGGACGAGGAATCCGATTATAATGAGCCTAAGGTGCTATAGGCGACATTGCGACAACGTGATAGAATTCGCTCATATGTTCGCCACAAGCAACCGGGCGGAGTTAAGGTGTTTGTTCGCCCTGCTGCGCGGAGGCTTAGCAGCTCTAGCCCCGCACAAGCACAGCTCTGCCGTGCTCGAAGGGAGCATGGAGCTGGGGGGAACCGCAGGGGATGCCTACGGTTCGAGGCCTCAGGTGAATAGATACGAATTAAGGATGAGGAAGATGTCAGAAACGGTCATCCCACAAGTAAAAATGTTAATCACTTACGACGTTTTGCCCGGCACGCAAGACGCCTACACACAGTTTGTGCGCACCGAGCTTATCCCGGTCATCCATAAGATGGGGCTAAACCTTTATGGCGTCTGGCATACCGCCTATGGCGCCTACCCCAGCTATCTGGCAACCTTTGTCGCCGAGAGCTTAGAAACGCTCGAAGCTGCTCTGATGAGCAGTGAATGGCATCGCCTGGAGAGCAAGCTCAAGCGCTATACCGCCAACTATTCTAACCGTGTCGTGCGCTTCAAGACGTCTTTTCAGTTCTAAGGGGCTGCCAACTTATGCCCCTGTTGATCGATGGGCACAACCTAATCGGTCAGATGACCGGTTTATCGCTAGAAGATGAGCACGATGAAGTTGAATTGATCCTACGTCTGCGCAGCTATCACGCGCACGCCGGACGGCGTATCACTGTGATCTTCGACCACGGGCTGCCCGGCGGCGCATCTAAGCTCTCTACGGGCGGCGTTTCGGTCGTCTTTGCCTCTTGCAGCACTGATGCCGACCGGCTGATCGTACAGCGCATCCGCAAAAACCGGCATCCCCGCGCGCTGACTGTGGTCACCTCCGACCACAAGGTGGCGCGCGCGGCCCTTGACGGCGGGGCTAACGTGATCGCATCCGACGTGTTTGCCCGGCAGCTCGAAACCACTGCCACATCACCGCCGAATGGCGATGCCAAGCAAGATGACCCCAACATCAGCCAAGCAGAGGTCGTGGAATGGCTGCATCTTTTCGGCCAAGATGCACCCGATAGCTAAGCGCATCTTTCTCATAAAACCCTTATGTTCGTTTAAACTACGATTAACCCCACCGGCTATACTAGGACATGTAAGCTAACCCGGCTCTCTCGTCCAATGATGATATAGCCGCAAGGATGTTCATAAAAAGGAGGTTAACGCACTCGCCGGGGAAGCCAAAATAGTCATACACGGGGTCCGACAAAGAATTCGGGACGCGCGTCACCGATGTCGGCGTCGGCCCTCCCAACCATAAAACCGCTTCGGGTTCCCCCCTGACCGAGGCGGTTTGTTGTTTGGGACATCATGTGTGGTCGCCGTATAGAGCAATCAGTCCGACATGTGGAGCAGCGCCAGTGCCATCACGGTTGCCCACGCGATCACCTTGAACGCACCCTCGGCGAGCGCGGCCTCGACCTCGGCGCGGCTGAGCTGTAGCAGTTCCTGCTCTTCCAGATCATCGCTGTAGACCGTGCCGACGAAGCGTGCGCCGCGCGCTAAGAATAAGTGCGCCTTGCCCGCGCCGCGATTGCCGTCCACGGTATAGCAGCCCAAGCTCACCCAATCGGACGCCTCGTAACCCGTTTCTTCGCGCAGCTCGCGTTGCGCCGCCGGCAGAGGGTCTTCGCCCGGTTCGAGATAGCCGCCCACCGTCGCCAGCGATATCCCCTCTACGCCGTATTTGGTTTGGCGGAAGCAGAGGAACGCCCCTTCTGCGGTTATGGCGGCCACATTGATGTAATCGGGAGTGATGATCCAGGGCCAATCGGGGATAATGCGCCCGTCCGGTAGTGCGACGCGGTGGCGCTCGACGGTCAGGAATCTGCTGTAGGCGAGGACGACCTCTTTGGACAGGGTTTCCCAGGGCTGCATAATTGGTCTCCTTGATGTGCTTGATGCAGTGTATAGGCAAGGCTGCCTATGCATCGGTATCATTCGCGTGGCTGCAAGCGGCTGCCGACCAAATAGAACACTTGGCGTTCGGGGAAGCGAGATAAGATCGCGTCGTGCACCGCCGGCCAGCGGTCGCGGGCTGCCACCACGTCGCTATCGAGGTAAGGGCTGGTGAGGGCCATATAAGTACCCCATTCATGCCACGCGCGGTGCTCTTCCCCGGTGACCAAGATGAGCACCGGGCGGCCATCGCGCAGCGCATCCAGCGCGTCGATGTCATCTTGGCCGATGTCGTTGTAGCGCCAGAGCGCGCCGAGGCGCGCCGGTGTGTAGGTGGTGAGGCTCACCATGCAGAGCGTCCCCACCAGAGCGAAGCCGAGCGCCGTGCGCAGCGCGTGGGGACGGCATAACCGGCGGATGAGCGCCGCAATCCCGGCCCCGCTGAGTATCGCCAGGGCCGGCAGCGCTTCGAAATAATAGCGCGGTCCATAGAGCTGTGCGCCCGACCAGAAAAGCCATTGCAGCGCCACTATGCATACAAAGGTGCCCAACATCGCCCAGGCCCAAGCCTTACGCCGCGCCGCGATCAGGCCAAATGGTAGGAATAGCCAGCTTATCCCCTTCCCCATCCACCAGCCGTGCTGC
>CAZJBO010000202.1:0-5397 GCA_964544075.1 uncultured Anaerolineae bacterium | reverse complement strand
GCGCTCCAACGGATACGTTATACTTACGCAAAGTTAGGCAAACAACCGGAATAATCAAGAGGAGAACACCGCGCTATGGCTGACATCTTCGGTCAATACGGGATCACAATCGGCTCGTTTACGATCTACTACTACGGCATATTGATCGTCGTCGCACTTCTGATCTGCTCGGCGGTCATCATCTGGATGCTAAAGCGCGATGGCAAAGACACCGAACTCTATTGGGACGGCCTGGTCTGGACACTGATCCCGGCAATCATAGGCGCGCGTCTGTGGTTCGTGTTCTTCCCCCCCGAATCCGTAGTCGCGGCAGGGCACGGCACCGCCTGGATGCTCTCGCACCCCTTCGACCTGACACACGGCCCCTTTGCCATCCGCACCGGCGGGCTGGGCATATTGGGGGCAGTGCTCGGCGGAACGCTGGGCATCTACCTCTTCTGGCGCCGCCATCGCAGCGAACCGCTGGTCGAGTGGCTAGACCTCGTCGTCGTCGCGCTCCCGCTGGGGCAAGCGATCGGGCGGTGGGGGAACTATGTCAACAAAGAACTCTACGGCCTGCCCACCACGCTGCCCTGGGGCATCGAGATTCCCCGGAACAACCGCGTCTCCCCCTATACCTATGCCGATATGTGCGGAGAAAGCACCTGTGGCCCAGAGATACGCTTCCACCCCCTCTTCCTCTACGAATCGATATGGAATGCCCTAACCTTCCTCATCCTATTCACACTGTGGAGACGCTATCGCCACCGCCTGCACACCGGCGACATCGTGTTGACATACTTCATACTATACCCGGTGGGACGCTTCGTGCTAGAGTTTCTGCGCGCCGAAACCGCCTACGTCGCCGGCATCAACATCAACCAAGCGATCATGGGGGTGACGGCAATAGTAGCGGCAGGCCTCCTAATCTATCGTCACCGACGCGGCACCGCCACACCTCCGGCAGCAGAGTTAGAAGCCACGCCCACACCCGATACGGAAACATAGACGGACACATAAAAGCCAATGAGAACGATCACCAAACTCATCTACACAGGGCTGCTGCTCGGCCTCCTGCTGAGCATCGCAGGCCTGGGGTTTGCCATCAACGCGAGCGCCAACGACGGCGCCCAGATCGAAGAACTGGTGTATGGTCTCACGCTCATGCCCAGCGGCTTCGACCCGCACATCCACGCATCGGCAGAGCTTGGCATCCCGCTGCGCAGCGTATATGACACCCTGGTCTTCCGCGCCCCCGACAACAGCGGATTTGTGCCCGGCTTGGCAAGCGCATGGGAAGTCTCAGAAGACGGCCTGAGCTATACCTTCCATCTGCGCCAAGACGTAACCTTCCACGACGGCACCCGCTTCGACGCCGCCGCCGTGACCGCCAACTTCGAACGCATCTTCGCCCCCGAAACCCAGTCGCAGAAAGCCGCGTTCATGCTCCCCTTCGAGCACATCGAAATCGTCGATAACTACACCGTCCGGCTGGTGCTGAGCACACCCTTTGCACCCACCCTCGACAGCCTCAGCCAAGTCTACTTCGGCATAGCAAGCCCCACCGCGCTCGCCGCCCACGACCCCGACACCTACCAGTTCCACCAAGTCGGCACCGGGCCGTTCCGCTTTGTCGAATACATCCCCGCCGACCGCCTCGTCCTAGAGCGCAACCCCGACTACGCATGGGCACCCTCCATCTATCACAACCAGGGACCACCGAAGGTCGAACGCATCGAGTTCCGCTTCTTCGAGGACGCCACCACGCGCGCCCTCGCGCTCGAAAGCGGCGACGTGCAGGTCATGGGCGAGCTGCTGCCCACCGACGCCGAACGGCTCGCCGGCGATACCCGCGTCCAGGTCCACCCGGTTGACATCCCAGGGCAACCCCTGCAGTTCTACCTCAACACCCAGCAGTGGCCCACCAACGACCTCAACGTGCGCAAGGCCCTGCTCTACGGCACCAACCGCAGCGAGATCGTCGATGCCGTCTTCCGGGGCTTCTCGCCCGTGGCCTATGGACCGCTCGCCGCCAACACCGCGTTCTATGACCCCGCGCTCGCCGGCAGCTATATCTACGACTACCCCCAAGCGCGCGCCCTGCTCGAAGCCGCCGGCTTCGTCGATACCGACGGTGACGGCGTGCTGGAGAAGGACGACCAGCCCTTACAGATCAACCTGGTAGTCCCACCCTGGGGCCAGCTGCCACAGGTCGCACAACTAATAGAGGCACAGTGGGAAGCGCTCGGCGCAGATGTACACCTCAAACAAGTACCCTCCTTCCCGGCGCTCAAAGCCATCGCCGCCGGTGAGGAGCAAGCCGACGGGACGGTCACATACCGGTACCACGCCATCGCGATGAACCTCACCGGCGCAGACCCCGACCTCCTGAACATGTTTTATCATTCCGAGGGCGCGCTGAACTGGTCGCGCGTGGTCAACACCGACCTCGACATCTGGCTTGAGGAAGCCGCGCGCGCCGCCGACCCCGTCCGCCGCCAAGCGATCTACAGCGACGTGCAGCGGCGCATCATGGACCTGGCCCTGATTGTCCCGATCCGCGACTATGTGAACCTAAACGGCGCAGCGGCAAGCCTGGAAGGGCTGCGCTTTGACGCTTACGGGTTCTTCCCCATCCTCACCGACCTGGGGCAGGCCGACAGTACGCAGTAGTATGTAAGGCAGACGGCAACCCTGTGCCAATCTATTTCATCCGGCGCTTGCTCACTACCCTGCTGGTGGTCTGGGCCGCCGTGACTCTGGCGTTTGTAACGCTCCGCCTGCTCCCCGGCGACGCCCTAGATGCCCAGATGTCCCAGGGCGGCGCATCGGAAGCAGAGATCACCGCACGCCGTGCCGCGCTCGGCCTTGATGCACCGCCGGGGACACAATACCTGGCCTACATAGCCAAACTGATGCGCGGCGATATGGGCGTTTCACTGCTCACCCGACAGCCGGTCGGCGCCGCAATCGGACAGCAGATCGGCGCCACCGCCGCCTTGACGCTCGCAGCGCTGGGGGTGGCGTTGGTCTTCGGCTTGGGGCTGGGGGTCATCAGCGCCGCCACACAGTCCACATGGGCGCGTCGGCTCAGCAAAGGGCTGGCGTCACTGGCGCTCGCCATGCCGATCTACTGGACCGGTACCCTGGCGATCTGGCTCTTCAGCGCAACCCTGCATTGGCTCCCGGCGACCGGCGCGGGCGACCTACGCCATCTGATCTTGCCGGCAAGCGTGCTCGGCTTCCACGTAGGCGGCAGCATCGCGCGCGTCACCCACGCCGGTTTGATCGAGGCGCGCGGGCAAAACTTCGTACCCTTCGCCCGCTCCAAAGGCTTGCACACCCGGCAGGTCTGGCGAGGGCACATCTTGCGCGTAGGGCTGCTCCCGGTGATCGCAGTCGTAGCCTTGCAGGTAGGGTTCCTGCTCAGCGGCACGGTTATCATCGAGATGCTGTTCACACGAGGGGGGCTGGGCGGTCTGCTGATGCGCGCGATCCTGGCACGCGACCTGCCGGTAGTGCAGGGCGTAGTGGTGTTGGCCGCGCTTGTCTACAGCGTGGTGAACGCCGCCGCCGATGTGCTCTATGCGCTGGCCGACCCGCGCGTGCGCCTGGTGCCGGAAGTGCCGGAGGTCGAATAGATGGGGCACGGGCATTTCAACAGAGTCCCGCAATCAAAGCTCTGGGCCGACTTGATGATACGCTTGGCGCCCGGTGCCGGTAAACCTTGCCGCCTTATCTGCCCGGCGGTGGGGTTGATGTGCATCATCCTTGTATCGATACTCGCGCCCCTGCTCAGCGCCGCCGACCCAATGGCGACCGATATAACGCGCGCCAACCTCCCCCCCACGCCGGGCCAGCTCTGCGGCACCGACGCCTTTGGGCGCGACGTGTGGAGCCGCACCCTCTACGGGGGGCGGCGCACCCTGAGCATGGCACTGTTCAGCACCATCATCGCAATCGTGCCGGGCCTGTGCGTGGGCCTGGTCGCCGGATACCGAGGGGGCACGCTCGACCGTCTGCTCATGGGCCTGATGGATACCCTATTAGCCTTCCCGAACCTGCTGTTGGCGATGGCGCTGGTGGCGGTCGGTGGGGGCGGTCCGCAGCAGATCACGCTGGCGGTGGGGCTGGCGGGGCTGCCGGCATATGCGCGGGTGGCGCGGGCGGCGGTGCTGGAGGCACGCCCGGCGCTCTATGTAGTAGCGGCACGCTCGGTGGGGGTGCAGTGGACGCGCATCATGGCGCGGCACATCCTCCCCAACATCATGGGGCCGCTGGTGGCGTTCGGGGCGGTGACATTTAGCTGGTCGATTCTTAACGCGGCGGCGCTGAACTTCTTGGGGCTGGGGGGCGCGATATCGACGCCGGATTGGGGCATCATGCTGGCGGACGCGCGGCAGGCCTTCCGAGTCGCGCCCTGGGTGGGCGCAGCGCCGGGCCTTGCGATCACCCTTACGGTGCTGACGGCGAACGCGCTTGCGGACGATTGGCAGCAGGACGTCTTGCGATAAGGCCTCAGGACGCGCGCAAGGCGCGGATGCTTCGGTACACAAAGGCGGCGAAGGCGGCAGCATCGGTCTCGGTCACGTCGAACCAGCGCAGCCCTTCCAGCTTCTTCCGGAACCATGTATACTGCCGCCGCACATAGCGGTGTGTCTCACGCTTGACCGCCGCCACCGCTTCCTCCAGCGTGCACCCGCCGCGCAGATATTCACCCATCTGAGCATAGCCCAGCCCGGAGAGCGCCGGCGTCTCCCAACCATACGCCGCGAGCGCGCGCGCCTCATCCAACAGCCCCGCCGCCATCATACTATCCACGCGCGCATCGATGCGGGCGAAGAGCGCGGTACGGTCCATCGTCAGCGCGGTGCGCAGCGTGTGATAGGGCGGCGGGGTCTTCGCTTGCAGCGCGCTGATCGGCTCGCCGGTCACGGTGCAAACCTCCAGCGCGCGGATCACGCGCCGCACGTTGCGGTAGTCGATGCGGGCCGCCGCGACCGAGTCTAGGGCAGCAAGGCGGTCGTGCAGGGCTTGTGGACCTTCGGCGGCGGCGAAGGCTTCGAACGCGGCGCGCAGTTCGGGCTGCGGCGGCACTTCCGGCACGCCCCAGCCCTCGATCACTGCGCTGATATATTGGCCGGTGCCGCCGACCAACAGAGGTAGGCGGCCCCGCGTATGGATGGCATCGATGGCGGCATAGGCCATGCGCTGATACTCGGCAAGCGTGATGGTGTGGTCTGGGGGAACGATATCGATCAGGTGGTGTGGGACTGCCGCGCGCTCGGCCAGGGATGGTTTGGCGGTGCCGATATCCATGTGTGTGTAGATTTGACGGCTGTCGGCGCCGACGATCTCACACTCCAACCGGGCCGCCACACGGAGCGCGTAGGCGGTCTTGCCGACGGCGGTCGGACC
>CAZJBO010000201.1:2391-5439 GCA_964544075.1 uncultured Anaerolineae bacterium | reverse complement strand
CGATACCGACGGCAACGCGCTCTTATGCGACTTCGGCTTGGCAAAGCTCGCCGAAGCCGGCGCAACCGCGCTCACCGCCCTCGACTCCCTGGTCGGCACGCCCGACTATATGTCGCCAGAACAATGCAGCGGTCTGCCCGCAGATACTCGCAGCGATATTTACTCACTGGCAGCGCTGCTTTACGAGATGATCGTCGGCCACGTCCCCTTTGTCGGAGAGAACCCGCTCGCCACCGTACTCCTCCACATCGACAGCCCCGTCCCGGAGGTGCCCAACGCCCCACACCTCAACGCATTCTTCCAAAAAGCCCTGGCGAAAGACCCCAACCAACGCTACCAAAGCGCACGAAACATGCTCGATGCGCTCGAACGCGCCGTCTACCGGCTCGACATCGACGACTTCTACAAACCCATCAGCCGGGCAAAGGTGCGCAACCTCAGCAGTCAAAAAACCGCGCCCCTGCTCGATGACGACCCCCACGGCCCGACCAAAGTGACCATGAGCCAGGTACCGGCCCTGCTTGGACAATTCCATACCCCCGCCGTCGCCGAGGCCAGCCGACTCGACCAGGGCTATTTGGGGGTAGAACACGTGTTTATCGCAATCGCACGCTATCCCAGAGGGATGCTGGCAAACCTGCTCGCACAACAAAACATCGACGTATTCGACGTCATACGCGCGATCAATCAATACGTCAGACGGGGCGACGGAGTGTTGTTTAAAGGTGGCCCACGCCCCACCCCACGCTTGCTGGACATACTCCAAATAGCCGCCGACACCGCATGTAAACAACACCGCTTCACCCCCACCCCCAAAGAACTGCTGATCGCGATCCTGCAAGAAGGCGAGAGCATCCCGGTCCGTATTCTCGATGCAATGGATATCGATACATGGAAAATGCTGGAAGTGCTGCTGGCAGACTACTATGCGGAAGAGGCCGACCCTCGCCACGTCCCAGCACAACCCTTGCGTGGCACACCGGGCCATCATAACGATATCGACGGCGCACAGATGCACGTAGAACCCGATTGACAGGCGAGAAACTATGACTACCAAACAACTACACATCACCTTTATGAGCGGCGCAGAAGACGGACGCCGGGTTACCTCAAAAGGGCCTACGATAACCATCGGACGCGAAGAACGCAACGATATAATAGTCCCCTTCGATTCGCGCGTTTCGCGCCGACACGTACGGATCGAACAATCGGAGAACCAACTGCACATCACCGACCTGAACAGCCGCAACGGAACCTACCTACAAGATGGCAGCCGGATCAACGGCACCACCCCGATCTTGCCCGGCACACTCTTCCGGATCGGGCGCACTTGGCTCAAAGTCGAGTGGGCCGAATAGCCCCCCGCCGCGATATTATAGATGAGCGCCGCGCCCGAATCCACGGTCGAATGCACCCACTGCCAGACCGCTAACCCCACCACAGCGCGCTATTGTATGCACTGCGCCGAGCGCCTCCCCCTGCCCATCGGTGAGTTTTTCGCCGGGCGTTACACCATACGGAACTATATCGGGGCACAGGGCATCGCAAGACGCTACCACGTCACCGACACCGCACCCTCCATCGACAGGGGAAGCCGCGCCCCAACCGTACCGCTTACCCTGGTCGAGCTGCGCAGCAACCGGGGTTGGTCACCCGAAGCAGAAGACTACTACCTCACCCAGTTCATGAACGAGGCCGCACAACTCAGCTTCCTGCAAGAGCTGCCCGCCGTCCCGATCCTCCACCAGGGACTCACCGAACGCGGCAACCGCCGCTTCTTTGTGCTGGCAGGCGTGCCACAGATCACTCTACAAGCCACGCTGGAGAAACGACAGCGTCCCTTCCCGCCCGACGTCGTGATCGATTGGGGTATCCGGCTCTGCGACCTCCTGGCCCGGCTCCACGCGCAGACCCCACCCGTCCTGCTCACCAACCTGCGCCCCGGCAACATCGGCGTGATCGGGCCAACCGTGCGCATCTTCGACCTGGACATCACCCGCCATGTGCGCACCGATGGCCTGCCCGCCATCCCAAAGGATGACGGCTTCACCGCGCCCGAACAGCTCGCCGGGCTGGTCGAGCCACGCTCTGCGCTCTACAGCCTGGCGGCTATCATGGCCAATCTGCTCACCAACCAGCCGCCGCCCGCCGCCTCGCCCGACTCTAACGCGCTCAACCGCATCAATGTGCGCGTGCCGGAATGGTTGAGCCACCTGATCGCCATCAACATGAGCGCCGCGCCCTACGATCGGTATGCACGCGCCGAGGATATGGCGGCAGACTTACGCCGCCAACACGTAACCGACGCCATCCCGTGCCGCGCGTGTGGGGCCGAGAACCCACGTACCGAGATCTATTGTCAAGAATGCGCGCGCGCGCTCCTAATATCGATGCAAGAGTGCGAGGTCTGTACACAAGAGATGCCGATTAATGCACGTTTCTGCCCAAACTGCGGCATCAAGGTGAGCTAGTATATGCGCTGCGAAGACTGCGGTAAGGTGATACCCGATACGGCGGCCTACTGCGCATACTGTGGCGCAAAGGCCGCTGCCGGCGGACTGCACGCGCCGGTTTTCCGCTTCAACCGTTCGAACGATAAAGCCCTCACCCTCAAAGACCTTGCCTATGCCCTCGACCGGAACTGGGAGGCAAGCCAAGTTCACCTCTACGCCGGCGACTTTGCAAACTGGCTCGGCTCGATGGGGCGCGGCGTGCTCGCCGACCGGGTGCGCGAGATCACACGCTCCTACCCCGACGACCGCGCGCTCGGCCTCGAACTCTTCATGCGCCTCGTCAGCGACGCCGCCGGCGCCGATATACCTGCAGCACGCCCGGCGCTCGCGCCCGACCGGATCGATTTTGGCGCGGTGCCTTGCGATAACAGCGCCGAGACCAAGCTCGTTATCACAAACGCCGAAGAACGCGGCCACCTTGCCGGGCGGGTAAGGGTGCCGCCTGGGGTAGCATGGCTCAGCCTATCGTCGCACGAATTTGCCGGCGCGCGCAGCGAGATTAACCGGGCGCAGCAGTTGTGCCGGGACAACGGCA
>CAZJBO010000201.1:0-2381 GCA_964544075.1 uncultured Anaerolineae bacterium | reverse complement strand
CACGCCCGCCTCATGCTCACCACACCGTTTGAGACCGTCGAAACCTCGGTGACAATGCGCGTCTCAAGCGAGTGGGCGGCCTTGCTGCGCGCGCTGCTCACATGGATACTCGTAGGGAGTCTGGGTGTATTAGCAGCATCGGGCGGGGGCTTGATGCTGCGTGCGCTGCGGTCGGGGCTGCCCTGGCTCTTGATCTACCTCGTGCTGGCCGCGCTCGTGGGATTGGTGGCGTTCGGCTCCATCCGCACCCAAGACGCCGGGCTTGCCATCGTACTTTCGGGGCTAATCGGTGTCGCGACCCTGCTCCCGATCGGCCTCGGCGCGTTGGCGCTTAGCTTTGTACTGGCAATCTTCGGCCATCAAACCGTCGCGCTTGCCCTTACGGTCGGCTCGACCCTCACCGCGCTTGCCTTGATGACCGGCGTCGGCGGGATATTAGGCGCGCTTGCGGGATTGTTCAACGGGCTGCACCGGCTCAAGCGCACACCGTCCGGCTGCACAGTCGTAATGGTGCTGCTGGCGCTGGCGCTGGCAGCGCTGACTACGTTTGGCCCATCGGTGGCCTTCGGCGTATTCAGGCCCCGGCAGCCCTTCCTGGAGGACGTGGCAATCCCCGTGCCCTACCTGGCCTTCGCCGCGACCCTGCCCGCATCGTTCGATCTGGACGACGACGCCGACGACGATGCAGCGCACACGCCCAGCCCCACGCCATCCCCCAACCCCACATCAACCCCATACCGCCGCACGGTGGATCAAACCGTCATGCTGTGGGATGTGGTGTCGGTGGAAGATATGGAAGCAGGCAACGTACAGTTCACCCCCCCCGGGGCGGCGCTTGACGCCGTCTTCGACACGGCGGGATATATGCACATGGCGTACATCACACAGGGCGGCGAAGCGCTGCATTACGCGGTCCGTGCGCCCGGCGCCACCACCTGGGACGTCGCTACGGCAGCCGTGGGCACGGCGATAGCCGATGTAGCAATCGCGCTAGATAGAAAGGGTTACCCGCACATCGCCTACACCGCATTGCTCAACCCCAACACGGTCACACAGACAACAACGCTGCAAGTAGCAGCTTGGGATGTAGAGCAAGACGCCTGGATCAGCTCGCCGATCGACGGGGCTGAAGGGGGCAGTGCACCGGCACCGGCCTTTGTCGATGGGGTGCTACACGTAGCTTACTTCGACGGGGAGAGCGGCGGCCTAAAGCTGGCACGCTATATTAAGGGCAGGGGAAACACAGACAACACGGAAGAGACATCGGGCTGGCAAATCGAGACGGTAGAGACCGGCGAAGACACCGGTCAATGCCCGGCGCTGGCCTTCGACGCCGAGGGACTACCTCACATCGCATACGTGGATGGTGCAACCGATACCTTACGCTATGCGCGCTACATCCCCACCGCAGAACTCACAGCGGACGATGTCAAACCAACAGCGACCATGACACCTCGGCTCTTTGAAACCCCCATCCCCGAAGCCGACGGCGCAGCTTATACGTGGCAGATCGAAACAATCGGGAGCTGGGATGTGCGCTGCGCGGTAGCGCTGGCGCTCGACGCGCAAACCGACACACGCCACATATTATTCTACGAGGCAGACAACACGCGCGTCTACGAAGCGCTCTATGCGCCGGACGTGGGGCGTTGGCAATTCAACCGCATCGGGGCAGCGCGCCCGCTGGTGGGGCGCGCATGGGCCGCGCTCTCAATCACACTGGATGTACGCGGTGGGGTACAGATGACCTTTAACGGTCCGACCGCGCTGCGCTTTGTGCGCGAGACACCGGGCAATGTCTTACAGAGCGCGGTAGTCGATGGGCCAAGCGTGGCGCAGCAAGTCTTGATTGATGGGGCGCTGCGCTCGCATGTGGTCTATCTGTTCAGGGGTGGGGTATGGGACGCCACACTGACGCGCGCACCGGAGCACGCCAGCCCGACGCCACCGGTCGAGAGGCCGACGATCGGCCCCAGCGCCACGCCTTACCGCACCCCGACACCCACTCCTATACCCCTCTGTGGGGACGGTGTCTGCCGAGAGGAAGACGCGGAAACCTGCCCCGATGACTGTCAAGGCATCGGCTGGATATGTGGGAACGGGATGTGTGAAGATGGGGAGGACGAAACAATATGTCCGGCAGACTGCAAAACGGCCATTGAAGATTTGCCGTGATGGTTCAGCCGGCGCGAGACAAACAGGGGCGGAACTTATAGCCGTAGATGATGATACCGCTCTCGCCTTCGGCGCGCAGCTTGCGCGTCACCATCTCGACGCGCATCCCGATCTCCGGCTCCGCATCGCCCAGATCGGTGAGCTGCGCAGTCACCAACGGTCCCTCGTCCAGGCGCACTATCGCCACGACATAGGGGGCCTGTTCC
>CAZJBO010000200.1:0-5476 GCA_964544075.1 uncultured Anaerolineae bacterium | reverse complement strand
CCCCGTCAGGGGCCACAGGCCCCTGAACCCCATTCTGGCGCGGCAAAGCCGCGCCAAAAGCGGCGTCAGCCGCGTGGGGTCTGGGGGCGTGCCCCCAGTGGGGCGCGGGGCGAAGCCCCGTAAATGTCCATCCTCATTCTGACCAGCGCAACATTCGCATAAATCCGAGAGCCGGAAAAGACGAGATGTTTGCGGGGATGGCCCCCACAGAGAGCAAGATGGACAAATACTAACGGATTAAGCGCAAAGATGCATCCGTGTGATGAGCACACCCTGGGCAATCTGCATGTTTGAAGTATAGATGTATAATGAACACAAGGGGGTTTGAAAGCACGCGGCAACATTCCCTATAATACACACGGAATGGCGACATGAAAGACACAGAGAAGACGAGAGCACAACTCATCGCCGAACTGGAAGCGCTGCACCGACAGGTTGCCGAACTAGAGACGGCCAAAGCTGCGTGCCGCGAGGCCGAAGATGCGCTGCGTGCAAGCGAAGAGCGAATGCGCGGTCTGGCCGAGGCATCCTTTGAGGCAATCTTTCTCTCCGAGGCCGGTATCTGCATCGATCAAAACAATACTGCAAGCCGCATGTTTGGCTACACTATGGAAGAGGCGATCGGCAAGCATGGCACAGAGTGGATCGCGCCGGAAGACCGCGCGATGGTCCGGCACCACATGATGTCAGACTATCGCGAGCCGTACGAAGCTACCGCGCTGCGCAAAGACGGCACAACCTTCCCCGTCGAGATACGCGGCAGGACGATGCAATACAAGGGCCGCGCGATCAGAGTCACCGCCCTACACGACATCAGCGCGCGCAAGCAGGCCGAGGAAGCACTGCGTGAGGCCGAGCTAAGCTATCGGACCGTGGCGGACTTCACCTATGATTGGGAATATTGGGTCGGCCCCGACGGAGAATTGCTCTACACTTCCCCGGCCTGTGAGCGCATTACCGGATATACGGTTGCACAGTTCTTCGAGAGGCCGCAGCTCCTGCATACACTCATCATCCCGGAGGACAGAGAAACCGTCGCCCGGCACCGCCACAGTCGGGAAGCCGACCCAGACCCACGCGAGATCCAGTTCCGCATCCGGCGGAGCGATGGCACGCTGCGTTGGATCGAGCACGTCTGCCAACCTGTGACCGATGCACAGGGCCACCACTTAGGCTACCGCGCCAGCAACCGCGACATCAGCACACGCAAACAGACCGAGGAAACCTTGCGCAAGTTTTCACTCGCGGTCGAGCAGAGCGCAAATATCATCGTCATCACCGACACCGAATGCAACATCGAGTATGTCAATCCACGCTTCACCCAAACCACCGGCTATACACTCGACGAGGTGCGCGGGCAAAATATGCGCATCCTAAAGTCAGGCCTTACGCCGCCCGAAACCTACGCCGAGCTGCAAAGGATGCTCAATACCCAGGGCGAATGGCACGGGAAGTTCCGCAACCGGAAGAAAGACGGCACGCTCTATTGGGAATCCACCGCCATCTCGCCGATCCGTGACACCGCCGGCAAGATCACACACTATCTTGCGATCAAAGAAGACATCACCGAGCGCAAACAGGCCGAAGACCTACAGCGCATCCAACGCGATATAGGTATCACGCTAAGCTCGACACCCGACATGCGAGAGGCGATCGAACACTTGCTGGAGAACATCCTCAAGATCGAGGGCATCGATAGCGGATGTGTGTATGTAGTAGACCCGGATACCGGAGGAATTGACTTAGTCGCACACGAGAAGCTGCCGCCGGAGTTTGTCGCACGCGCCGCGCACTTCGACGCCGACGCACGCCAGACGCGCATGGTCATGGCCGGGGAATGCATCTATTGTAACCACGGCAAGGTGATGCCCGACACAAAAGCCTGCCAAGCTGAGAACTTGCGCGGCGTCGCGATCGTCCCGGTCAAGCACGAAGGGCGCGTTGTGGCGTCGCTGAACCTGGTCTCGCATACATACGACCACCTACCCTCCAACACCTGCCATGCGCTCGAAACCATCGCAGCACAGATCGGGGGCGCGATGGCACACAAACAGGCCGAGAGGCAGCGCCTGGCCCACCTTAGATACCTCCAAAACATGGACCGCATCGACCGGATAATCGTACAGACCGCCGACCTTGAACAGATGGTAGCGGACGCCATTAAAGAGATCCGCGCCATCTTCAAGAGCGACCGCGCATGGCTCCTCTACCCGTGCGCGCCCGATGCAAGCTATTGGCGTGTCCCGGTCGAAGATACCGACCCCGACTACCCCGGCGCCTTCGCGCTAGGTGAAGAATTCCCCATGACGCCGGGCATCGCCGAGGCTCTCCAAACATCGTTGGATGCCGAAGGGCCGGTCGTCTTCGGCCCCGGCAACCCCCACCCCCTGCCCCCCACCAGCAACGAAGAATTCGGGGTCCGGTCGCAAATGACAATCGTGCTCCACCCCAAGATCGGCGCAGCATGGCTGCTCGGCCTGCACCAATGCACACGCGCGCGGGTCTGGACAGCCGAAGAACAACGCCTCTTCCGGGATATCGGCCACCGGATCAGCGATACGCTCAGCAACCGCCTGTTCTTCCAGAACCTGCAAGAGAGCGAGGCAAAGTTCCGCAGCCTGGTCGAGCAATCACACGACGGGGTTGTGTTAATCAACGAACAAGGCTGCATCGTCGAGTGGAACCAAAGCCAGGAACAGATCACCGGGCTGACGCGGGACGAAGTGTTCGGCGAGCGCGCCTGGGATGTTTTCCCGCGCTTGCTCCCCACAGAACGCGCTACCGGTCAGGTGTGCGCGCGCATCAAAGCCGGCATCCAAAACGCGCTGCACAACCCGGTACCCGGCACACGCCGGCTGATGGAACAGGAGTTTCAACGCCCCGATGGAGAGCGCCGCACCCTCCAGCTTACGATCTTCCCCATCAAGGCAGGCGAAGACATCTTCATCAGCAGCACCGCGCGTGACATCACCGCACGCAAGCAGGCCGAAGAAGCCCTAAAAAAACATGTCGAGCGCATCAACCTGCTCTATGAAGCCGGTAAACAGCTCGCCCAGACGCTTGATCTGGGGACGATCTATGATTCTATCTACAGCATCCTCTCCGATGTTATGGACTGCTCGGCACTCTTTGTCTCGTCATACGACCCCAACGCAGAGCTGATCTACTGCGAGGCGGCGTGGCAAGAGGGCAAGCGCATAGACGTTAGCGACTTTCCCCCCCTCCCGCTCGAACCGGAAGGGTACGGCACACAGAGCCGCGTTATCCGGTCGGGCGAAGCGCTCTATCTCGCCGACTATGTCGCGTATCTAGAGACCGCTCACACTACATATCATGTGAAAAACGGCAAGATCGGCGTGGAGGTCGAACCCGACGAGGAAGTAACCCACTCCGCACTGATCGCACCTATCAAGCTCGAAGGCCGGGTTGTGGGCGTCATCCAGACATTCAGCTACGAATATGACGCCTATACCGAGGACGATATGCGCTTCTTCCAAGCCTTGACGCCTCAGGTGGCCGCTGCAACCGCGAACGCGCTCCTCTACCGGCAGGCCCAACAGGAGATCGCCGAACGCAAGCGCGCCGAGGAAGCCCTCCGTGCGAGCGAGAGCAAGCTCAGGTCAATCATAGAACACAGCAACAACCTCTTCTTCTCACACACCCCCGACCACGTCTTGACCTATATGAGTCCGCAGACCCGCGCCATCCTCGATTGTGAGCCGGAAGAGGCAATGGTCAGGTGGACCGAATTTATCACCGACCACCCCGTCAACAAGGCAGGCTACGAGCATACTCAACGGGCCATCGATACCGGCGAGCGGCAACCGCCCTATCTCCTCGAACTCATCGGCAAGAAGGGCCACAAGGTATGGGTGGAGATCAGCGAAAGCCCGGTTGTCGAGAACGGCAAAACCGTTGCCATAGTCGGCGCTGCAACCGACATCACCGCGCGCCGGCAGGCCGAGGAAGCGCTCCGCGCAAGCGAAGAACACTATAAAAACTTTTTCGAGAACGCCCTGGTGGGGATATTCCGGTCCCGGCTCTCCGACGGTATGTTCATCGAGATGAACTCCGAGGCAGCCCGACAGATCGGGCTTTCGGTCGAGGAGATTGTCGGGAAGCTGTCTTCCTTCGACCTATACCGAGACATCGACCAGCGCAAGGAACTTGTCGCCACGCTCGAACGCGACGGCGAAGCACACGGCTTCGAGATTGACCTGGCCCTCCAAGACGGCAGGGAGGTCACGTTCTCTCTTTCGGTGAAGGCATATCCCGACGAAGACTATATGGAAGGCGTCGTGATCGACGTCACCGAGCGCAAGCGCGCCGAGGCAGAACTACACGCAAGTGAACAGCTCTTGCGCTCGGTCTTCGAGAATATGCAAGAAGGGTTCTTCCGGACCAACCTAGAGGGAGAGATTATCTGGGCGTCGCCCTCTGCCGCGCGCATGGTGGGCTACAATCGGCCCGAAGAGGTGATCGGCTTTAATATCACTAACTTCTACTATCACCCCGACGAACGCCAAAGGCTTATTGCCCGGCTGCGCGAGGCCGAGCGTATCAGCGACTATGAGGTCGAGGCACGCCGCCTCGACGGAAGCACCTTCATCGTGAGCATCAACGCCGCATTCTATCGAGATGAGAGCGGCGCGGTCGCCGGTATAGAAGGCTCAATCCGTGACATCACCGCGCGCAAGTGTGCCGAGGAACGCGCGTGGGAGTTCGCGATAGAACAAGAGCGCAGCAATGTGTTGCAACGCTTCATCGGCGATGCATCGCATGACCTCAAGACGCCTCTGACGACCATCAAGACAAGCCTCTACATCCTCTCTAGCCCGAAGGTCACCAAGTCGATGCGTAAGCGTCACCTCGAAACTCTCGCGTCTCAGGCGGCACGCCTCGAAAAGCTGCTCGAAGATATGCTCAGCATGTCCCGGCTCGACGAAGAGATCAACCTCAAATACAAGCCCACAGACCTAAACACATTGATGCAAAACATGGTCACGCGCTATACGCTGGCAGCCAAACAAAAGGGGCATACCATAGAGTTTGACCCCCAAGCTAACCTGCCTATTGTCCTGGCCGACGGCGTACACCTCTATAAGGCCATCGGCGCGGTCATCACGAACGCGATCAACTACACTGCCGACGGCGGCACCATCATAATACGCACCGCTGCACAGCCCCAAACTCAGCAGGTCATCATAGAGATACAAGACAACGGGATGGGTATTGGCGTGATCGATTTGCCCCATATCTTCAAACGCTTCTATCGAGCCGACAAAGCCCGCAATAGCGATAAAGGCGGGGCAGGTCTTGGCCTTGCGCTTGCTAAGAAGATCATCGAGGCGCATCAGGGCTACATCGAAGTAGAGAGCACCATTGACGAAGGTAGTACCTTCAGAATCTTTTTGCCCATCGTCAACACCGATAATCTATAGAAGAAGCGCGCGCGGCAAGGCTCGTGCCTGCGGTT
>CAZJBO010000199.1:0-5499 GCA_964544075.1 uncultured Anaerolineae bacterium | reverse complement strand
TGCTCCCAGAATATCGATATGGGACGCATATGCTTCGGCGGCGCATATAAAGACGGGCGCGCGTGCATAACCATCACCGATACCGGCAATGGCTGGCCGCCGGCTGAGGTCGCCGTCATGCTGCGTCCCTATCGCCCGCCCGACCAAGTACATCACATCGGCGGGGTGGGGCTGCGGCTGGCGATCGCGCATCGGTTGGCCGCGCTGCTCGACGGCACACTCACCGTGGCAAGCCGGGTGGGGGAAGGGACGGTCTTCACGCTTACGCTCCCCGTGGAGCCACCGGAGCCGCCAGAGGCAGCCGGTTAATGCTAATGGCTTGCGACCCGAAAGTTTCTGGACGTGGCGAGAAGATATCATGAATGATACTGTTGATAACAACCCATGCTGCGAAAAGGACTCCGACGATATTAAATCTAACCGCAACGGGGCACGCTTGCTGGCAGGTATAGTCTCGCACGAAGGCCAAGAACGCCTACGCAATGAGGATACCGCCATTATAGTTAACCTGAAGACCAAACATGGTCAGGAGAAAGATGTACAACTCTGCATCGTCGCCGACGGCGCCGGGGGGATGGCAGCCGGCAATGTCGCCAGCGACCTGACCGCGCACGCGGTCGAAGACACGGTCACCGGCGCGATAAGCAAGGCACAAGCCGATAGCTTCAACAATGAGCATTACGATGAATGGCTAAAGGCGGCGGTGGAGACCGCCAACCGGTTGGTTTATGTCAAGGCCCAACAGAACAAAAGAAAGATGGCCGCTACGCTGGTGGCCGCCATCGTTGTCGGCAGCCAAGTCCATATCGCCAACGTCGGGGATAGCCGCGCCTATCTGGTCGACGAGTTCGGGTTAAGTCAGATCACACAAGACCACTCTGCCGCGCAAGAGCTTCTAAGCGCCGGGTTAATCAGCCGCGACGAGGTAAAGGGCCATCCCTTCGAGCACATCTTGACGCGCGCCATCGGCCCGGAGGCCGAGGTAAAGCCGGATTTATATACCACACGTGCCCACCGTGGCGACCGACTGCTGCTCTGTTCTGACGGGTTGACAAACATGGTCAACGATGATGAAATCTGGCAGATTGTTTGGGACGCGCCCACCCCTCAAATCGCAGCCCAGAGGTTGATCGACGCGGCAAACCGTGCCGGCGGGAAGGATAACATTACGGCGGTTGTGGTCGAGATTCGGCCCTGACACCCGGCGTGCGCGAAGACCGCGCCCTCACTCACACTAGTTCACATTAGTCTTGAGACTTCCTCTTCGTCCTAGCCTCAACCTGTCTGCGCCGCTCGCGCATTGCTTTAGCCTTCGCCCTTATATCCTCAAAAGCATCGCTCTCGACGATCTCGCGGACTTGACGGCACGCCTTCGCCTCGTCAATCTCGATGCGCAGCTCTTGTACCTGACGCTTCAGAGTCTCCTCGCGTTGATAGACCTTGCCGGCCATATCTGCAAACACGCCGGAAAGGATCGAAATCTCGTCCTTGACGTGCGCCTTCATGAGGGGTGAGAAATCGTAACCATAGTTGCCGTGACCGATCTCTTCGGCAGCCTCGGTCAGGCGCCGGATCGGTCTGGCAAACCGGCGCGCGACGATAAAGACCAACAAAAAGAGTGCCGAGTAGGTGACGAGGAAGGCAAACGCCACGTTGTCGATGATGTTGCGCTGCACTTCTAACACATAGTCGGCGCGGAAATCGACGCCCACGACAATGACCAGCTCTCCGGCATCGTCAAAGACCGGGGCATAGCCTGATATCCAGCCGCCGCCGTAAGTTTTGCTAAACTCGTCCTGATATATCTCGTTCTCATAGTAGGGTGCGCGGGTCTGGATGGCGCGGAGGTTGCCTTCGATGTTGCACCCCGCCTGACCGACCACACAGGAATAAAGGAAGGTCCGACCAGCCGGTTCTTCCCAGAGTGCCCCAAAGCTGCCTACATAAATTATCTCGTCCTCGGTCTTGCCGGGAACAAACGAGTAGGTATAGGCGCGCGGCTCGATGCTGTTGACCGCATACAACCATTGTACATGGTCCCAATAACGTTGGTCGTCGGTATAACCATCTTCGCGCACTTCGCCCTCGGCGATCAAGCCCTTGAGAGGCTCGACATCGACACCGGCGACCAGCCCCACGAGGGTATCACGTAGATCATCCTGCACACGGGTGAGCGCAACATCGCTGGTGAATGTATAAAACCAATAGTACGAGAGGCCGAATATGATAGTAAATACTAAAGTGAAGCCGATAACCAGCTTGGTAGTCACCCCCACGAAGAAAGTTTTGTCGGATGATTTCTGTGCTACCATAACTTACTTGCCTCTCTTCTGTCGCGTCGTCCGGATAGATTCTAGTGCAATGCGCAGCGCCAGATGTGTCTCCGGTATGCCGTAGTGATCTATGTAGAAAGTATACACGATTCGTTCCCATACCTCAGTATCAGATGCATCGAAAGATTCCAATAACGGGAAGATACCCAAATGGCGCAGATGAAAGCCCAACGCTTCCAATCCGGCCTCGGTATCGGCATTGCCCAGGTTACCCGACGGCTCGTAATACCTGACCGGGAGGTTGACATAGCCATAGTTCTCATAGCGGGGGATGAGTTTAGGCAGCGTCACCTCGACCGCCAAGCCCAGGGGGAGAGGGCGCCCGGCATGTGTCGCATCAGAGCGCAACTGTGTCAGCGCGCGTTTGATTAACATCTCGGCCAAGCGGCCATACGCACCAAAGCGCAACGCCCGATAGGGGCGTTTTATGGCAAGCCCGATGCCCAAGCCGAGGTCACGTTTGGTGGCATATTCAAACAAGATCATCCCCGCCGTTTGTCCGTCCACCTCGGCCAGCCACACATGCTGATATAAATCGGGGTCGGCGTCAAACGGGCGATGAACAATCTCCCGTAGGCGCGGTATGTTGTGGGCATATTGGGGCATTAGCGCTCGATAGAGTTCGGCGATGGTATCTAGAGATTTGCGGCGATCGCCGACAAGCTCGGAGATTGTTAAATTGTCGATCTGTGCGATAGTGGGTGACATGACAGATTAGAACTCCAGTTTATCCAGCACGCTCGCCCCGCGCGACCGCCGCTTCATGCGCCAGTTAAGCAAGCTGACATCGTAGACCTTCCGCAAGTAAAGCGCCGACCCAACCGCGAATGCGGCTGCCGCTCCGCCAAATATCAGATATGCCACAGAGGATGCCTCGGCGTCGCCCGCGTTGCCGAGGACGATAATGCCGAGGACGATTGAGGCAATGATCGTGCCGGCGGCGGGGATATAGCTATCCATAAACAGGCTGACACGTCCCCGGCGCTTCTCCGGTACCAGGGCTTGGAAGGCCTTCCGGCTTGGCTGGTCGATGGTGAAGAAGGCCAACCAAGTCATAATCATAGCGGCGGTGCCAACAAGCACCGAGGGAGAGCCAAGCATGGCGAGGATGATGAGCAGAAAGATCATGGGCGTGACCGTGAAGATATTCTTCAACCCAACGCTCTGCATGATGCGGCCAGATAGAAACGTTGTGGTTAGAATGCTCGATAAGATGAGCAGAAAACGATAGATACCATAGAAGGTTTGGAAGTCCCCGTGGTCGGGGAAGGCAGCAGCAGAGACCACCAGGAAGTGAAACCGGATCACGGTAATGACCATATAGACCGCGATAAACGCCACAACCAGGTAACGGAACGAGGCGACCTCGCGGATGAACTTCCAGCCTTCCGAGAGCGCCTCGCGCGCAGTCTCCGATGTTTTCTTGGCCGCGCCGGGCAGAGCTGTCGTGCGCAGGCCCAGCGTTATGACGACATAGGCCACCACATAAACCGCTGCGTTTAGGCTGAGCAGCTCGACGGTATCAACGTCAAAACGGTGCAAGATACGGGGTGCAGATGCCGCCGCTGCGCTGCCGAGGCTCTGGCCCAGAAAGCCCAGACCGATGAGCAACGGGAACAGACGTTTAGCTTGCGACATGCCGAAGACATCGTTCGCCAGCACCCAGAAGATCAGCGGGAAGAAAACCCACTGCTGATCGCTAAGCACCAGGAGCAGCGCATAATTAAACCAGCCGGGCGCGCCGATGGCAAAAAGCAGCCGAAGTATGATGTATGCACCGGCGATTGCTAAAATCATCCAACGGAAGAAGCGCTTGCGCTCGAAGCGATCTATGACCAGAGATTGCAGCCCGGCAGTAAACATAACCATCGTCGCATCGACGATCCAAAGCAAAAGGATGTTCGAGACGTCAAGCGCGCTTAGGAAACCGCTCATGGAGACCACGTCGGCAATTTCGAGTGCGAACGAATTGCAGAACAACAAAAACCCCAGGACGATACAAGGCCGATTTCTTTAGGCTGGATGTTAAAAAGTCTTGCCAGCCATTTAGACATGGGTTGCTCCTGCTCGACCTGATCTACTGCGCCCGTCAACGTCTCTACATATCCATTATATGCATTTCCGCGACCGCCGCTCGCACGGCGTCGAGGCTGGGCGCGACGGTCACCCCGGCACCGACCGATTGCATCGCGCTCTTGGTATCCTTCAAACCATTGCCGGTAACCAACAGGGCAACGCAATCATCCGACTTCACCAAGCCCGTATCGACCGCTCGGCGCAGCCCGGCGAGCGCCGCAGCAGCAGCGGGTTCGGCAAAGACCCCGCTCTCTTGTGCCAGTGTGGGGATGGCCGCGAGAATCTCGGCATCGCTCACGCTGACGTAGGCGCCGCCGCTTGCGCGCACTGCGTGCATCGCCTTCACGCGGTCTCTGGGCAACCCGGCGCTAATGCTATCGGCAATGGTATGCGCCTCAATCGGCTGCATATCCACCGGGTCGATGCCATCGCGCCAGGCCCGATACATCGCAGCGCTGCCCTCCGCCTGCACCCCGATAAGACGTGGCATACGGTCAATCCAGCCAAGCTGAAGCAAGTCATAGAAGCCTTTGTATTGCCCGCCGATGATCGAGCCGTCGCCCACGCTGACCACGAGCACATCCGGGACATCCCAATCCAACGCCTCCACGATCTCGTAAGCGGCGGTCTTCTTGCCCTCGCCCACATAAGGGTTGATGCCGGTATTGCGACAATACCAACCATTCTCCTGAGCCGAGGCAAAGCAGAGGTCGAAAGCCTGGTCATAGGTACCCTGCACCAAGAGCACCTTTGCGCCATACACCAACAATTGGGCGATCTTGGCCTGTGGTGCGGTTTCGGGCACAAAGATGAGCGCCGGCATCCCCACGCTGGCCGCGATCCCGGCAAGCGCTGCCGCTGCGTTGCCGGTGCTGGCCGTGGTGATGAGCTTAGCGCCCTGTTCGCGCGCCTTAACTACCGCAACCGCGCTTGCCCGGTCCTTGAGCGAAGCGGTGGGGTTCCGCCCTTCATCCTTCAGCCAGAGCGTCCGCAGGCCCAAGCGCGCCGCCAGGCGCGGTGCAGAATAGAGAGGCGTCCCCCCCACCTCCAATGGAGGCATACTACCGCCCGGCGCTACCGGTAGGAGGGG
>CAZJBO010000198.1:0-5511 GCA_964544075.1 uncultured Anaerolineae bacterium | reverse complement strand
GTTCGGGAAGGCGTGTAGCCAGATGACGCGACGTTCGGCGGCGCCTTTGGCGCGCGCGGTTTGCAGATAGTCTTGGTTCAGCACCTCCAGCATACTAGAGCGTGCATAGCGTGCCAGGGGCGCGGCGCTCGGTGCGCTGAGCGCGATGACCGGCATGACGTAATACTTGGCCGCATCCCAGAAGCGCGTCCACGATGAAGCGTCGGGGGCGAGGGTGAGGGTATGCATCCCCGATGTGGGCAGCAGGTTGAGCTTTAGCGCGAAGATGTAGATGAAGACAAGCGATAAGAAGAAGCCCGGCACGCTGACGGCAGAGAACGAAAGCACCGTGAAGAAGTAGTCTATCCAGGTATATTGATAAACTGCCGAGATCACGCCGACCAGCAGACCGATGCTTGTGCTGATGATGAGCGCCAAGCCGGTTAGGGTGATGGTATTCCAGAGACGATGTGTAATCATCGCACCGACCGGATTGCGGTTGATGAGCGATTCGCCGAAGTCGCCATGCGCGATGCGCCTGATCCATTCGAAGTATTGCACCGGTAGGGGGGCGTTTAGGCCCAGACGTTCGCGTGCGGCGTCCAGAGCGTCTTCGGAGAGGTTGGTGATGTCCACATATGCCGCTGCGGGGTCGCCCGGCGCAAGGTGGCTGAGGGTGAAGGTGACAACGGTGATCCCCAAGATGACCGGTATGGCGGTTAGGATGCGGCGTAACAAGTAGCGTCCCATGATTGCTCGTTTGGTATCTTTAACTCAGCCGGTTCGCCTGACGTTGATAAAAGCGGTTGTGTCCCCAGGCCGAGCGTGTATTTTAGGTATCTGTTCAGCTAGAGCTTTGAGCCGTGGGCGTTCCCTTTCGGCTTCTGCTCCCCTTCTCAGCGCGGCCAAGCCTCCACAGAGAGCAAGTGAATAGATACTATTTTAGAAAAGGGCACAACTCCCCGAAGCAGAGGTATTTGTGGGGAGTTGTGCCCCCATAGAGTTGATAAGTCTAGCTCACTCTGCTACGGTCCACTCGCGGAAGTTCCAGGTCATATAGTCGGAGCTTGAGCAGCCGACAAACCCTTCGAGCTTGGCGCTGTTGTAGGCATAGTTGACGTTGGCGGTCATCAGGTAGAGGCTGGGCAGTTCCTCGTTCAGGATGCGGCTGGCGGTGTTGTAAGCGGCGGCACGCTCTGTCAGGTCGTTGGTCGCGCTGCCGGCGACCATCGCTGCGTCGAACTCTGGGTTGGCGAAGGCGATGTAGGGCGACCATCCGGCGCATGAGGTGAAGTAGTTGATGTTGACGCTGGGGTCGGAGCCGAAGGCGCCGCCGGCGTTGCGGGCCAGGTCCCAGTCTTCGCCGAGCACGGTGGGGATGAAGTTGCTGGAGGTGGTGAGGCGGATCTCTAGGCCTACGCCGACCGCGCCGAAGTAGTCTTGTAGCAGGATGCCCAGGTCGAAGCCGGTTTGTCCGGGTTGCGCCACATAGATCAGGTCGCGCATTCGGTTGCCCTCGGCGTCAACGCGGTTGCCCTTCTCGTCGGTTGTCCAGCCGGCTTCTTCGAGCAGTTCGGCAGCCTTTTCGGGGTCGTAGGCATAGTCGTTGAGGCCTGTGTTATCAAGCCAGCTGGGGCCGAAGATGGGGGAGTAGATGGGGGTGCCCTGACCGTCGGCGATCACGGCGATGATCTCTTCGGTATCGGTGGCATAGGCGAGCGCTTGGCGCACCAGCTTGTTATCCAGGGGTGAGTGTGGCTCGTATGCGACATTGCCTTCCTCTTTGAGCGCGGCGCAGTTGACTTCGTCGCTTTCCCCGATCAAGCCTTCGCCGGCGTTGAAGTGGACCACCAGATAGCCGATGCCGGCCATCGAGAGGGTTTCTATGTCGTCCATCTCGCCGAAGCGTGAGACTTCCTCGGCAGCGATGGCGGCCAGATCGACTTCACCGGCTTCGAGGGCGGCGTAGAGGGTTTCGGTTTCTTCGAACAGGCGGAAGATTATGACATCGATTTGGGCCGGTGCGCCCCAATAGTCGGCGCGGCGTTCGAAGCGGATGTATTGGCTTGGCTCGTATGCGACGAAGTTGTAAGGGCCGCTGGTGACGGTGGGGGCGTCCATATATTCCTGGCTGTCGATCTCATCGACCGGCACTGCGCCCAAGATGTGTTCGGGTAGGATGCCGAGGTAGGTCTTGCGCAAGAAGAGGTAGTCGCTCGCGGTCAGGGTGAAGCTGATGGTCTGGTCGTCAATGACCTCGATGCCCTCGACGGTGTCGGCTTCGCCGGTTTTATATTCAGCCGCGCCCAATACGCCGTCCCAGTTTGCGCTGAAGGCGGGGTTGGTGGCTTGGATGACGGGGTTGAGGAAGAGTAGGACGGTGAAGGCTACGTCGTTGGCGGTGAGCGGCTCGCCATCGCTCCAGGTGGCCTCGGCGGGGAGGGTGAAGGTGTAGACTGTGGCGTCTTCGTTGACTTCAACGTCTTCGGCCAGGTCGAGTACGGGCTGCACTTCGGCGTCGAACCAGGTGAGGCCGGGCAGGATCATCGGGAAAGACTGCATCTGCGAAGCGCTGGTCATCCAGATGGGGTTGTAGTGGCTGGCGGTGATGCCGCCGGTGCCTATGACCAATTGGCTGTCTTCTTGGGCAAACGCACCCATCGTCGGCATGAGCATGACGGCGATGAGGCTGAGGGCAAGCAATGCTTTGACGTGTTTCATTTCTTCTTCCTTCTCCTCTTAGCTAGGCAATATAGGAATGTGTGTTGCGACAAGGTTTGTGTCGTATGGGTGCGACAAGGTTTAGTTTGGTTATTCTCCTTTCCTAAATCTCATTAACCCTGGCCATCATCTGGGGCTTGGTCACCGGACGCAAACCCTAACCGTTCCGAGACACGCCCGGCGGCTTGGATCACATCTTCGATGACCGCCGACATTTCCTCTGCCGGATAGAAGCTCGTCGGCCCGGAGATGCTGAGCGCACAGACCACTTCGCCGTGCTGATCGCGTACCGGCGCGGCGATGCAGCGCACCCCGATCGCGGCCTCTTCCTCGTCGATGGCATAGCCCTGGGCACGCACCACATCGAGGTGCGCGAGGAAGGCGTCGGGATCGGTGAAAGTGTTCTTGGTCAGGGCCGGCATCTTGCTCTGTTCGAGGATGGCGCACACGCTCTTCTCCGGCAGGGCCGCAGCCAACACCTTGCCGAGCGCGCTGCAATGGATGTGGTGTCGTTGGCCCACTGCCGAGGCATAGCGCAGCACGCTCGACGGTTCGACAATGACGAGGTATACAACCTCGTGCTGGCTCAGGATGCCGAGGTTTGATGCAAGGTTGCGCGTGGCGACCAGCGCTTCCATATGAGGGCGCGCGGCCTTCTCCAGCGTGAGCTTGGCGAGGTATGCACTGCCGGCCTTAAAGGTGTTGATACCCACCCGATAGCGATCACTCCCCTCACAGCGCTCGATATAATGCGCATCTTCGAGCACAGATAATAGGCGAAACACCGTGCTTTTAGGCAGATCGACACGCACACTAATCGTGGTAAGGTCAAGCTCCGGCACGGCGACCGAGAAGCATGATAATATCTGGAGCGCACGTGCAACAGCTCTGATCTGATATTTGGGCTGTGGTGTCATAACGACTTGTCCTAAAATACGTGAAACGCCGTTTCATGTTATCAATGTAGCGCGAACGAGGGATGTTTGTCAAGTGTTTGGGCCGCCGGAGGATAGGTCAAAACTCATATTGTTCACCTGGTGCTTTGAGCCTTAGGCATTCCCTTCGGTCACCAGACCTTAGGCCCCTGTCCCCTTTCTAAGCGCGGTGAAGCCGCGCAAATGCAGGTCACCTCCGCGCAGGCGGAGGTGTGGGGGTGTGGGGGCAAGGCCCCCACAGAAAGCAGGTGAACAAATAGTAAGGAGAACTCGGCAACGTGCCGCGCGGCCCAAAGGCGGCAGCCTAACCCCCTCCCCACGAGAAGTTAGGCCCTAAAATAAGAACTCTCCCAGATTTTAACCCCAGGCACGCCTCAACCCTTGTTGTTCTTAACGCTTACCCCGCATCACTCAAGCGATTGTCACGGAAACATCAAAGTAAAACATTGTGCCATACGGCGGAACTGCCTATAATTTCATCAGGGCAAGTTTACCATCCATAACGGGTCAACATGGACACGGATAACTTTATAGGCCGCGTGGTCCGCGAGCGGTACGAAATTGTCGATTTTCTGGGCACCGGGGGGATGGCCGAAGTCTTTAAGGCCAAAGACCTCCGGCTGAACCGCTTTGTCGCCTTCAAGCTCATGCACAGCTTCCTGGCGAAAGATGCCCAGTTCCGCACCCGCTTCGAGCGCGAAGCCCAGGCGGTCGCACGCCTCAACCATCCCCACATCGTCCAGGTCTACGACTTCGACTATGCCCCCAAAGAACGCATCTACTATATGGTGATGGAATTCATCGACGGCGGCAGCCTCGAAGAACACCTCGAAGCCCTAAGCGCGCGCGGCGAACGCATGGCGCTAGACAGAGCGGTCAAGATCATAAGCGATCTGAGCAAAGCACTCTTCTTTGCCCACAGCAACGACATGATCCACCGTGACATCAAACCCGCCAACGTCATGATGGACCACAAGGGACGGGTCGTGCTCACCGACTTTGGCATTGCCAAGATCATAGGCGGCGGCTCGACCCTCACGGCCAGCGGCGCGATGATGGGCACACCGGCATACATGGCGCCCGAACAAGGCCTCGGACAGCCCGGCGACCATCGCGCCGACATCTACTCGCTGGGCGTCATGTTCTTCCAGCTCGTCACCGGGAAGCGCCCATACGAGGCCGATACCCCGTTGGCGGTCGTGCTCAAACACGTCAGCGATCCGCTGCCCTCACCCCGCGACCTTGTCCCCGACCTACCACGCGGCATCGAATACATGATCTTCCGCATGATGGCGAAGAAACCAGAAGATCGCTATCAATCCTTTAGCGAAGTCATCGCCGATCTGCAGAAGCCCAACTATGCCGCCGAAGCTGCCGCAGCGCCCCGGCCCGGCGCGCTGCCGGTAGATACCCTGCCCGCATCAGGCCCCGTCGCCGACGCCATAACCGAGGCCGGTATACCCTCCCCCCCCACCCCGGTCGCCGTCTCCCGCGCCAAGAAGCGCCCGGCCTTTGTGTACGGTGCGCTGACCCTGGCGGTTCTGATAGGCATCGTCGGCGCGCTGGTGCTGCTCAAGGGCAAGCCGACATCCGATGACGCCGACGCTACCCAGACCACGTTGGCGCACGCCGCGCTCGACACCCGTGCACCAGACGAGACCTCGACCATCACCACAGACGACACCACCCCGCGCGACACCACCCCGCCCGTCGTCGTGCCCACCACCTCCCCGGCAACGCCTACGGTGACCGATACCCCTCCCCCCACCAACACCCCGACACCTGCAACCCCAATTGCACAGGTGCGGCGTGAGGTTGCCTCGCGCCGTCTTCGCTGATGCCGGTGATGTCGAGCTTGTCGCCATGCGAGACACGC
>CAZJBO010000197.1:0-5539 GCA_964544075.1 uncultured Anaerolineae bacterium | reverse complement strand
AACCGCAGGCTAGCGCGATACGTCGGCTGCGCCGACCCCGGACCCCAAGCACGCGCGAGACTCCGGCAAAGGTCGGCGAAGCCGACGGCTGCTATTAGCCTGAGGTTTCAACCCCAGGCGGCGAGCCGACCCGCGCGCGCTCCGGTTCCCCATCTCCCCGGTGAGGGAGAGGGGGATAGGGGGTGAGGGGCTTGGGTTTCAACCCCAGGTGCGCCAGGCGGTGCCCCTCACCCCCGCCACCGCACCGGCGGCAGCATCTTGGCACGCTTCCCTACCTCATACCAACCCAGCGCCGCCAACATCGTCAGAGTCGCCTCCGCGATGCTCTGCAGCGTCGCCAGCGCTGCCGATACCTCGGCCTCGGCATCAAAGACGCCCGCGCCCAGCGCCAGCATCACCATCACCGCCGAGACAGCGAGCGTGATATACCCACCCCAACCTTCGGGCAGCCCCAAACGCGCGCCGAGTATCTTCAGCACCTGCACCACCGCCACAGTCACCGGCGCGAGCGCCAGACCCGCCACCGCCAAGCTCTCAAACCAGGCCGGAAGTTCGACCGTATTCATCTGAATGTTCATCACATGATCCTCCTAATCTGCTAATCTACGCTGCCCGACGTCACAGACCCCATGCAGCCTGTCAAGCGCTGCTCGACCAAGTCGAGTATCTTCTCGGTGCTTTGCTGCCGGTCGAGCGTCTCACGCAGCCCGTTCAGAGCCTCGGTGTTGGCGCGGAAGGCATCGAGCATAAGGTCGAAGCGCTTCTCGCCGCCCGCCACGAGAGTCTGCAAAGACTCGGCATACTTGCGGTCGTCGTCACGCTTCCAGTTGAGCACGATCATCGCAACCACCGCGCCCAAACCCAGCGACGCCACCTGTGTAAGATCAAACTGCATCTCGCATCACCCCTCCTGCTTCCCAGGCCGGTTATAACCCAGCGCCACCATCAGATGGCCCGCCAGCCGTGCGAGCGCGGCCACCTCTGCCCGCAGCGCCTCCAGACTCTTCGCCTCCGCTGCGCGTCGGGCCAGCTCCGCCGGGCTTGCCATGCCCAGCTGCTTCAACGCCGCCGCGTGTTGGGCCATGCGACGTTCGGCGCCGCTCGATTTGCCGGCATCGTGCACATCAATCAGCCGGTCGAGCGCGGCCCGGTCAACCGAGTCGGGCAATGTGATGTAGACACTATGCCCATCAGAGCTGCCCTCTAGATATGGCACAACGCCCAACCCGGCGATGATCTCGTCCATGAGCAGGTCGGCCTTGAAGTATCCTTGTGGTTTGGTGTATTTATATTGCGGCATCGTCTAGGCCCCCAACCAATGTAGCATAAATTCCGGCGAGTATTGCGTGATAGCCCTGACGTTGAGAGCTGCGCCCGACGTCTGGTAAACCATCAGCTCGACATAATCGTTTGTGCTCAGCGCCTGCACGGTGGAAAGCGCAACATCGACATAACTGTTTGTGGGGTTATAGTTATCCAAGTAGCCGATGATTGTCGTGCCGTTGAGCACTATCTTCAGGTCACGCGCGCCGGACGCACCGTTGGCGAAGCACACATTGCCCACGATCAAGTACTTGCCATCGCGCGGGATGGTGAGACGGCTCGTGTTGGTCTCGGTGCTGTGGATATTGTCGGTATCATAGCGCTCCGCATCAAAGCTGAGCCTTGTCACCAGCGCATTCGGTATACTAATATCGTTGCTGTTATATACGTGTGCACAAGGCACATTCTTCAGATACTCCATATTGGCCTTGAAGTGTGTGCCATACCAAACCGCGTCCATCAGGTCGCCGGTTGTCTTATCCGGTATATCTGTCCATGCCATTTAATATTCTCCTTTGCTTATAGGTGCCGGAGCTTAAAACCCCAGATAGCTATGCTGCCCCAGTTCGGCGCGCCCTGACGTGCCGAGCATCCAGGCTCGGAAGGGCGGCAGCGGCTCCAGCCGCCAAGTGCAGACGTGCTGCGCGCCGCCGGACGTCACACGGTGATGCTCGCCGATGATGAAATGCTCGGTGCCATCAAGCGCGGTCTGCGCCTCGCCGATACGTACCACATCAAACAATGTACACGCCATGATATGCGCAAGCGCCGCCTCGCCCAGCGTCAGCTCTACGACCCGATCCACCGGGTCCTTGTGGAGTTGCAACACATACTCGGCCATCACATAGCCCGTCACCGGGTTATTCAGCAGCGGCGCATCGACCATCAGGCGGCGGCGCTGGTAGCGGGTGATGCTGAGCGCATCGGAGGCGGCAATCTCGGCGGGGTCGAAGGCCTTGAGCGGCGTACCGCGCAGCTTCAGGCGCGTGAGGTAGATCGGCTCACCGACCATCGCCCCCTCAGTGCCCACCTTCCCCCACCGAAAGGTGATGTCCGCGCCCGCCGCCGTCGCAGTCACACCGACGTGCAAACGCGCATCGTAGGTATAGTCGATACCGGTGCCATCGCGCGCGTTGTTAGCCCTAAAGTCGGCGCCCGGCACCGGCGCGATGACCGTAGTCGCGCCGTGGCGTCGGCCTTGCGCATCGACAAAGACCGCGTGGATCGTGCGGACGGCGTTTGCCGGCAGGCGCAGCACCGTGCCCACATGCTCCCAGAGCAGCGCGCCGGCGGCCCCCTCGACGCGCGGGTTCATGCACACAATGATCTCATTGTGCAGGTCCGTCATCCCCTTGCGATAGTCAAGATCGACCATACTATCGTCGAGCGCCGCCGCCACACTGTGCACGCCCTGAGGCCAGTGTCGGTCTAGGAAGCGCGCCTTGCCCATGCGCGTGAAGTGGAACCTGCCGTATTCGCTGCTGCAGGTATCCCGGATCGCATCAAGCGCCGTAGTTATCTCGGCAAACCAGGTATCCCCGGCGTGCGCGAAGGTCTCGCGCCCGGTTTCGAAATCGCGGTAGACGCGCGCGCCGCCCAGCCGGGTCGTCTCGCCCAGCGCCATATGGCCCACCACGCCCAGCACCCAATAGCCGCTCAGCGCCGGGGGCCAAGCCACCGCCTGCACGATCGCATCGATGATCTGGTCGGCGCGTTTATCCCTCTGCAGCGCCAACGCCAACGGATACTCGGCCAGCAGCGCCAGCGCGTCCACGCAATAGAGCCGAGCACACCGCGTGCCCTTTGCCCCGGCCTTCGGCTCGATCTGCCAGAGATAGCCCCGGAACATTGTGTAGGTATGGCCGGCGTGCGTGGCCTGCACCCGCACATAGCGCATCGGCAGCAGAGCACCATAGAGCGGACTCGATGTACACCCCGGCGAGAAGCGGCGGTCGGCGTTATCCACCGTCAGCCGCAACCAGCCCGGCGCGGCGGCGGGTGCATATGCCTCGGCATATCCGATCTGCCATTCGGCCTCCTGCACATAGCCGCTGATGTCCTCACGCGCATCGCCGAAGTCACCGTCGTTATCCCAGTCGATATGAAAAGCGTAGCTTGTGTTAGTCATGCATAACCTCCAGGGTGGTCATAAGGCCACGCTGGTACGGTTCACGGCCCCGCTCACCTGCAAGGCCGCCTCCCATGTCACCAGACCCGGCGCATCCAGCGACCCGCCCAGGGTATAGCGCGCCACCACCGCCTCGAAGTGATAGTAGCGCGCGTCCACACCCACCTCGACCGTGCGCGCCACGCTTGATCCAAGCGCGTCAAAGAGGATGGCGTCGGTCTGGGGCGCGGCATCGTTGAAAGGCCCGCCCAGGAGCAGCGCGGCCCCGCACAGCCCCGGTAGATGGCTGCGGTCCGAGTCGCCCAATGTGCTGGTTTCGAGTATTTCGGCGGTGCGTGCCAGCCGCCAGCTATCGACATCGCGGCTGATATCGACCAGGCTGCCACCGGCATCATCGATACGGATTCGTACTTTGCGTTGTGTCTTGTGGCTCATAAAAAAGCTCCCGTTATATGCCTAGTCCGCAAGCTGCGGCGTGCGCTCCTCGGCCCAGGTCAATGTGAGGTCTTGGCGCAGATAGCGCGCCCCACCCACCGGCGAGCGGTCTACCTGCACCGGGCCGCCGGATGTGATAAAGCTCCGCGTCACGCCGTCCGCACCGTCTAGAGTCGTATATTTATCAAACGCGGTCAGAATCTCCTCACGCGCGTGCGTCAAGATTTGATAGGCCGAGGCATTGCCATAGCGCACCCACAGCTCGATGATGGTTGTCCACTCCGTCTGCACCTGAGCCAGAGTGTTGGGCGTGCGCACGAAGGCGCCGGGCCGTAGGAAGACATATTGCGCCGCTGCGCCGCTGTCGAGCCGACTGTAAGCACCTGCCGGGCTGTGGTTGGCAAGGCTCGCCGAGTTCACCGTGTCGAAGGTGCCGCCGGTGCGCAAGATCGTCAGAGCGCTGCTCTCTCCGCTTGCATAGCTCATCGTCTAGGCCTCCTCGTCGTCTTGGTCTTGCATAAACATCGCGCGGCAGAAGCGCGCCGATTGCGCCGCGTCGCCCACGAAGGCCAGCCCCTCCGAGGCGACGTCGGCCACCGCGCAGCCGATCCGCTTGAAGGCCGGGCCGTTCTCTGCGGCGAAGTCTTGTGCCGAGGTGACCAGATGTAGGAAGCCTTCGGCACGGCTGCCCGCGTCGCCGCTCCAGCCTTGCGCCTGGCGGGTCAGCTCCACCATGCCCACCACGCGCGCCGTCGTCCATTCATCGCAAGCCAGCTTCGCGTCGGCCTGTGTGATGGGGATGCGCAGCCCCTCGCCGCACAGCGCCAGGTTCAGCGCTGCCGACGCCCGATCGATCATGCCCTCGACCTCGGTTAGGCTGGGGCGGGTCGTGCTGTTAAAGCCGGACTCGCCGTCCAGCAGGTGCCGCGTAAAGGCAAGCACGTCGTCGGGCGTGCTGTAGCTATTTGCGCCAATTGCCATAATCATCTCCTTTGCGGGATAAGTGACTGCGGGCAAGGGTCCTCGCCGTGCCACTCCCGAAAAAATCGTTTGTTCTCGACCGTTTACCGCGCCGCATCCTGGTTATAAGCGCGCAGCGTGACGCGGTGCGCCCCGCCCATGCCGTTGCATATAGCCCTCCGCACGGCGCTGCACCGCGCCCTTATCGGTCAGGCGGCGCACCGTGCGCGACATCGTACCCCGCGACGGGGCCAGACCACCCCAATTCACGCTGGGGGTCTGGGGAATGCGATGCGTGCGGTGGCTGCCGCATACCGGGCAAATATACGTCCGATCGCACGCGCTCGCGGGGTGGCTTACCTCGAAGCGTGCGCCGCAGCGCGGGTTGTCACAACGATAAACATAGGTTCGCATTTTGTATATCCTCCGAATATTGTTTCAACATCCATCTCCATACGCGCGGTGCGTGACATCAAGGCGCGCCAGCAGCTGCGCCCATTCGTCCGCGCTCTGCGCCACATCGTAGCAAGCCTCGGCCCGCCGCCGGTTGTGCTGCCCCACCTCGGCGCGGAAGCGCGCATCGCGCAGCAGCAGCTTGAGCTGCGCGGGGTCCTCGCCGCCGACGGTGGGCAGGCCGGCCCACCATGCACTAACCTGCCGATTGTGGCTCTTCATCCGGCCCCACGGCCCCGG
>CAZJBO010000196.1:0-5540 GCA_964544075.1 uncultured Anaerolineae bacterium | reverse complement strand
CTGCTCTCTGTGGGGGCTTTGGAGCCAGAGGCATTCCTTTCAGTCACCCCACACCCCCGGACCTGCATTTGCGCGGCTTTGCCGCGCTTAGAAAGGGAACAGGGAGCCAAAGCCCCTTGTGGGGTCTGGTGACCAAAGAGAAATGCCTAAGGCTCAAAGCTCCAGGCGAATAGATACACTTTATGTTCTGAGGCAAAAACATTTATGGCGACAACACCAGGCGGTAACGGCGCACACCGGTCGGTCCCGGTTATCGAAGCACACGGGTTAACCAAAGACCTGCCGCTCGGCAAGGTCATCATCCACGCCGTATGCGGCGTCGATATGGCGATCTATGCAGGCGAGATGGTCGCCATCGTCGGGCCGTCCGGCAGTGGCAAATCAACCTTGCTCGGCATCATAGGCGGCCTCGACAGCCCCACCGAGGGCAAGATCGCGCTCGACGGCATAGACATCACCCGGATGGGCGAGAACAAGCTCGCCGAGGTGCGCAATGCGAAGATCGGCTTTATCTTCCAGTTCTTTAACCTCATCCCCTCCCTCACCGCGCAAGAGAATGTCGCCTTGCCCATCCAATTCGCCCGACGCTCCCCCTTCAAACCGATGAAGCGTGCCCGCGCGCTGCTCGAAATGCTGGGCATGGGCGACCGGCTCAAACACCGGCCAACCGCGCTCTCCGGCGGCGAGCAACAACGGGTAGCCATCGCGCGCGCCCTGGCGAACAACCCCCCACTCCTGCTCGCCGACGAGCCGACCGGCAACCTCGATACGCACGCCGGGGCGGTGGTGATCGAGAGCTTCCGAAAGATCCGCGACGAGCTTGGTACAACCATCGTTGTGGTGACACATGAGAAGGATATCGCCGCGCGCATGGACCGTGTGCTGACCCTTGTCGATGGCAAGTTCGTCACGCCGCAGCGCCAGCCGCAGCCGGCCCGCAACCTGAGGCGTTAGTAAATGAAGATGCTGCGCTTTTACCTCGGACACGCCATCCGCGACATGGCCCGCAACCGTCGCCTCACGCTGTTTGCCCTCTTCTCCATCGCCATAGGCGTAGCGACTGTGGTCGGGATGCGCACCATCAGCCTGATGATCGGCCACACCCTCATCAACAACGCCCAAACGGTCAACCAGGGCGACATCGCACTACAAGCGCCCCAGACCGGCGGGCTTAGGATGTTAGACATCGGTGTTGACGACGATGAAGCGGGGGATAACAGCTTCACGCCCGAAGACTGCGCCGATATATATACATGGGCCGCCGAGAACAACGTTGAGGTGACCCTGGCCAGCAACCAGAACTTTGTCCAGGCATCAAAAATACGCGAAGATGGGCGGTCGGGCGCGCCACGCATCATACAGATGTTCCTGGTCGATCCGGAAGTTTACCCCTTCTATGGCACCATCTATGCCACAGACCCCAAAGGGGTACCCCTTGCCGAACTCATCCACGCGCCGAGCGACATCGTGTTAGGGCGCAGCCTGGCCCGTCAGCTGGGCGCAACGGTCGGTGACCAGGTCAGAATCGGGACGGTAGATGGCGACTTCACGGTGCGCGGCATCGTGCCCGATACCAGCCAGGGCGGTTTTAAGAACTTCTTCGCACTCATGTTCGGCTTCGTCTTCCTCGACATCGACGGTGCAGAACAGTTCGGGCTATCCGGCAACCCCGATACGCTGTATCTACGCATCCCCGAAGGCGCTTCGGTCGATGAACTCGACCAAGATATGAGCGAGACACTGCCGGTCAAACACTTCATCAAGACCACGACAAGCGATATCGTCAAAGTCAGCAAGGTCGCGGTCGATGCGCTAAACCAAGTCGTGTTGGTGTTTAGCCTCGCGCCCCTCTTCATCGGCGGCATAGGCATCATCAACACCATGTTGGTCATAGTGAGCCGCCGCACGCTTGAGGTGGCGGTATTGAAGACCCTGGGGCTAAAGGGGCGGCAGATTTCGCGCCTCTTCCTGGTCGAGGCCTTTATGTTGGGCGTGCTGGGGAGCGTGCTCGGCATCGCGCTGGGGCTTGCGGGGAGCTGGGCCGGCGTCACGCTGGGCAAGGTCGGCGAACAGTTCGTCGCCATGCCGCTTAAGTGGCACCTCACCCCCGACCCGCTGCTCATCGGCGCGGCGATGGGCATAATCATCACGAGCGTCTTTGGCTTCTTGCCCACCCTGGCCGCCGCACAAGTACGTCCGGCGGTGGTGATGCGCCCCACCGACCTACCCATCCCGAAGGCAGGCAAACTGCGGACGCTCTTTGCCTTGCTGGTGATGGTCGTGGTGCTGGGCGCCATGATCGGCCAGATCATCGACATCGGGGTCAAGCTCAGCGAGAGCCAAAGCAGCGCTCTGTATGGGATGCCCCCGGTCCTTATCAACGTGCTTGTCGGCTCGATCTGCACGCTGGTCACCATGATCTTGCTGGGGATCATGATCGGTTTGTTGTGGATATTGGTATGGCTGTTAGGGCGCCTGCCCAGCTTCGGCAGCATAGACCTCAAGCTGGCGATCCGCGCACTGCGCGGACACCGCACCCGCAACGCCTCGACCCTCCTGGCGCTAATCATCGGCATCGGCTCGCTGAGCGTGATTACGCTGGTCAACAGCACCATAAACAAGGTCCTCAACAAAGAGCTAACCGAAACGGTGGGCGGGAACGTGATAGCGATGTCCTTCACCGCGCCGACCGCACAAGGCGTGCTCGACACGCTGACAGAGGCCGAGGGCGTCAAAGGCTATATACAATACAGCGCCGATACAATGCTAACTATGGTCGCCATCAACGGTAATTATGACCTCCAGGCGGTAGCGCAGCAATCCGGCGTGCCGTGGCAAGATGTCCGGCACATAAAGAACATCCTAAGCGACCCCTGGGGCGTCGATATGGGCGGCGAGCCGGTCTATCCCCCGCTCTTGTCCGGCACACAGATCACGCCGGAGCGCATGGACGAGCCGATAGTGATACTCCCCGGCACACCGGAGGTGCTGGCGCTGGGCATCAAACCGGGCGATACGCTGACCTACGAGACCTACGAGAACCGCAAGATCACCCTAACCGTCGTCGGCATCGCCGCGCCCCCCGAAGAAAACGGGAATAGCGAGACACACATCGGGATACTGGGCAATGTCCCCTATGCCCCAAGCCGCGTCTTGCCGGAATCCCACTCCACCCTATCGTTCAAGATGACCTTCGTCAACGTGGAAGATGCACAGATTGATGCGGTGATGGGCCGCTTGTTCGACATCGGGTCACAGTCTATGCTGTCGCAGCCCCTGGTGATCGACATCAGCGTGATCGATTCGCTCATCGCCCGGATTCTCAATCAAATGACCATGCTGCCCAAGCTGGCATCGATCTTCTCGCTCATCGCCGGTGCTGTTATCATCGCCAACACAGTTGCTCTCGCCACCCTAGAGCGCCGCCGCGAGATCGGCATCATGAAGGCGTTAGGCCTAAAGGGGCGGCGTATCCTGTGGCTACTGCTGATCGAAAACGGCATCATCGGCCTGCTCAGCGGGCTGATCGGCGTAGGGTTAGGCGCATTCCCGGCGGCATGGATCGGGCGGGAGATCACAAAAGGCGCTCTCATCATGAACCTGCCGCTGTGGGATATATTCTGGTTGATGGCAATGTCGATAGGTATCGCGATCGGTGCGACGTTGTTGACGGCGGCGGGCGCTGCACGACAGAAGCCCTTGACCGTTTTGCGCTACGAATAAAATTTTGACAGCCCCCGCCGACTTGTTATAATCTGCCCTGCCCGACACAGTGTGCCGGGCATAGCCTTGTTTCGTCAGGAAATTGGACAGGAGAAAGTATCGTGACCCCTCTGCCAAAGCGACGTACTTCCAAAGCGCGCAAGAACCGGCGCCGCTCCCACGATGCACTCACGCTCAAACACCTGGTGCCTTGCGACAACTGTGGCGAATTCAAAATCGCACACCGGGTTTGTCCTTCGTGCGGCACCTATGGCGGGCGCGAAGTTATCAGGATCGAAGAAGAAGAATAGCGCAAACAAACCACACTCCGGCAGCCTGAGGGCTGTGTCACCTTGTAATGACACAGCCTTTTTTTGCTTTTAGCTCTGTGTGGTGGCTTGCGCGCGCGAGCGAATCTCGGCGGCCAAGCGCGAGAACTGGTTGGCAGCGACCGAGTTGGGTTTGTGCAAGATCATAGGGGCGCCGGCTTCGGCAGCGCGGAACGCCAGCTCGACCGCCGGTGCGATGATGGCGAGAAGCTCGTGTTCGAGCAACTGTTCGGCCTCTTGCCAGGCAAGCTGTACCGGAGTCTCGGCCCGGTTGACCAACACCACACCGAGGCGGTCCGGCCCCAAGCCGGCCTCCTTTAGCGCCAGGAGCAGCTCGCGCGTCATCAGGAGCGCAGTGCGGTGCGGCTCGACAACGACGAGCGTTTGGGTAGCTTGCCGCACCAACGCCAGGTTTAGCCTGCCCAAGCCGGTGCCCAAATCGAGCACCACCGCGCCGGCCTGGACCGCCAACTGCCGCACGATTGCCTCGGCGACTTCGGGTGCGATACGCAGTTGTGCTTCGATGGGGCGGGCCGAGGAGAGCAGCAACCTTAGGCCGGAGTCGTGTGTCACCAGCTCGGCAGCGACGATGTGCGGGGTCAGCATATCGGGCTGCTTGCTCACCAGGTTGGCGATGCCGGTCGAGCGCGAGAAGCCCAGCTCAAGGCCCACGCTGCCCATGCCGGGCCGAAAATCGACGAAGATTGCCTCGGTGAGCTGGGCAAAGGCGGCGGCGATGTTAACCGCCAACGTGCTAACCCCCATACCGCCCTTTACCGCGAGGGTGGCCGTGACTATTGCCTTTTGTTCCTCGCCCTGGGCCGCCACGTGGCGGCTGAGCAGTGCCTGCACGCGCGTGATTAGCTCGTCGGGGTGGGTGGGCTTGGTCAAATAATCATCCGCGCCCGCCTCGAAGCCCATGACCTTGTCATCGATATTAGACTTTGCCGAGAACATGATGATGGGGACCTGCCCGGTATCCGGCGCGGCGCGCAGTCGGCGGCAGACCTCATAGCCGTCAACGTCCGGCATCATCACGTCGAGGACGATAAGATCGGGATGCTCGGCGGCGGCCTTGCCGAGGCCTTGCGCGCCGGTGTTCGCCACCACGATCTGATAGCCGCGCTTTTGCAACATCAAGCCGATGAGCTTTAAGCTGTCAACATCATCATCGATTATCAGGATTTTATCTGGCATTCCCATCTACCCGGCATACAGCCCCGACTTTTACATCACTTGGAGGAGTCTAGCACAAAAGTATTTTACGGGCAAGGAATGTAAATATATCGCGAACTTAAATGCCGCAGTTACATAAAAATAAACCTTAGCTATAGGATGTTTCGGCACCCTCTGGGGCTGAAACCGTAGGCCCCTCACCCCCTATCCCCCTCTCCCTCACCGGGGCGAGGGGGAACCGGCGCGCGCGATTCTGGCTCCCCTCGCCGCCTGGGGTTGAAACCCCAGGCTAATAACAAGCCGTCGGCTCCGCCGACCTTTGCCGGAGTCGCG
>CAZJBO010000195.1:2583-5562 GCA_964544075.1 uncultured Anaerolineae bacterium | reverse complement strand
CTGCTCCGGCAGCGGCGGCGACAAGCTGTACACATGTGGAGCCATATTTTAGCGTAATGCGGTATAGGTTCTCGCCGCGTTGCACCACATGTGTACAGCTTGTCGCCGCCGCTGCCGGAGCAGGGGGCGCGACCGCTGCGGGTGTCGCTATCGGCGTAGCGCCTGCTTGGGGTGCGGCTGCGGGCATGGGTGGTGTTCCGAGCGCGGCTGCAGCGGTCTGCGTGATCCCAATAGAGATTGCGGTAGCGTTCATCTGGGGTTCGTTGAGCGTCGGCCCGGCCTGGCTGCCCTGCATCGCGTCGGTACCGGGTGCGGGTGCATTGTTGACCGGCGCGCTTGTGGTGGGTTGCCCTGCTGCGACCGGGGGTTGTGCACCCGCAGCGGTCGGTGGCGCGCCCACGGCAGGGGGTTGTGCACCCGCAGCGGTCGGCGGTGCGCCCACGGCAGGGGGTTGTGCACCCGCAGCGGTCGGCGGTGCGCCTACGACAGGCGCTTGTGCGCCCGCAACGGTCGGCGGTGCGCCTACGGCAGGGGGTTGTGCACCCGCAGCGGTCGGCGGTGCGCCCACGGCAGGCGCTTGTGCACCGTTGCCGCCAATTGGGGTTGGCTCGATGCTAGAGGTACCGCTGGGTTTAAAACAAGCGGTGGCCGCCAGTGCGATCATCAACAGGCTTGCGAGCAAGCGAAACCGGCGTGTCATGATGTGTTTCATAAGTATGCCTCCACCGGGGGTCAATCGGTTGTGCGAGGTGCCCATGTGTGGGATGTCTACGCTGTCAGTCTACCATAGCTGATGTACAGCAGCAAACCGGCACGCGCGGGGTTTTGCGCTCGACGTGGGAGGGGAGGAGGGGACTTGACTACATGAGGGGCAGATTTTTGGTCTGCCCCCCACGAAAGGTTTGTTAACCTAGTTGTTTCCCTTGCTTCTGTTCTTGCTCACCAGCATCGCGAGCTGGTCGAGCAAGCTATATACGATCGGCACTACCAGCAGCGTGAGGAAAGTGCTGGTAATCAGGCCGCCGATCACTACCGTGCCCAACGCTGCCGAGACGATCGCACCGCCCGGTCCCATCAGCTGTGCTGCCAATGGGATCAGGGCGAAGATCGCTGCCAACGCCGTCATCAAGATCGGGCGGAGGCGTGTGCGTCCGCCTTCGACCAGTGCTGTGTGTCCATCCATATTGCGCTCTTTGCGGTTCGATTGCACGCGGTCTATGAACACGATCGCGTTGGTCACCACGATGCCGACCAACATCAGCAGCCCTACCATCGCCGGCAGGCCGAGCACGTTATCGGTGAGCCACAAAGCCAGCGCCGCGCCCACTACCGCCAGCGGTAAGCTAAACAGGATCGTGAACGGATGTACGAAGGATCGGAAGGTAAGCACCATCACCAAGTAGACGACCGTGATTGCCAGCAGCATCGAGCTGGTGAGCGATGCGAAGCCGTTGGTCTGCATCGCACTTTGGAAGCCTTCGCTCACCGTGACCTCTTCCGATAAGCCCTCAGCCTCCAGCCACGCAATCGTAGCCTCTTTTGCCAGCGCGATCACGCCTAGCGTGTCTTCGGTCTCAAGCTCGCCGGTATACTCCACCGCCGATTGTTGGTTGACACGCAAGATGGCCGTATCGCCGGCGGCGCTGGCGGCTGCCAGCGAACTGGTGAGATTCGCCACGCCTTCAACGCTATCGAGGGTTTCGACTATATCCGCATCGATCGCCCTGAGGGTTTCGGGGTCGCTGCTGAGCACCAGGCTCAGGCCGCCCAACCCGGTCTCAGAGAAGGTCGCTACCGAGATCGTCACATTATCGGCGCCGAATATCTCCTCTGCCCGCGCGCGGACAGCCCGCGCGAGTTCATCGGTATCTTCGCCTTGCGATACGGTCGCATCGATCTTGGCCGCAGTCTGGCTCACCCCGCCGCTGCCGCCGATGAACGCTTCCATATTGCTGCCACCGCCGATAACGGTCAGGTAGTCTTCGATCCGGTCGGTGGCTTTGAGTTCGTCTTCGATCCACTCTTCCATCTGGAGCACATGCTGGTTGGTCTCGATGATGCTTGTGCCGGGGGGCATATTTATCACGACAGAGACGCGCGGCTCACCGATGGGTGGGATAAAGGCGCGTGGTCGTTGGCCCAGCAGCCACAGGCTGACCGCGAACAGGGCAAAGGCGGTGAGCAAGATCAACCCACGGTTCCAGCCCCGCAGCGACCATTCCAGTATGCCCGTATATTGGCGCTGGAGGCTGCTTTCTTTCTCTTCTGGCATATGTTCCCGGCGCACGAACCAGGTTGCCAAGACCGGGATCACGCTGATGGCGACGATGAACGACGCCCCCAGCGCATAGCTCACCGCCATGCCGAAGGGGATGAAAATCTCGCCTACGAAGCCACCCATCAGGCCGATGGGCAAGAACACTGCGATGGTGGTCACGGTGGAGGCGAAGATGGCGATCGATACATCGCGCGTACCGGCGCGTACGGCCTGTGCCGGGTCCTCACCGCTCTGGATGTGGCGGTAGATATTCTCAAGCACCACGATAGAGTCATCGACCACGCGCCCGATAGCTACCGTCATGCCCGATAGCGTCATGATGTTCATCGTGATCGCCGCCGGGAAGAAGGTCAGCAAGAAGCTCCAGATGCCGCCGTAGCTATCGGCCAGGGGCGCGATGATGCCGTTGATGGCCGGTGATACCCAGTACATGGCGGCGAAAGCGATCATTACGCTGAGCGGGATGCTCACAGCGGTCACGATGGTGCTGCGCCAGCTGCGGTGTAGGAAGAAGAAGATCACGATGATGGCGAAGATCGCGCCCAGGCTGCCTTCGCGCGCCACGCCGTCGATCGATTCTTCGATGAAGCTCGCCTGCTCGAAGCTGACGACCGCATCTATCCCCATTTCGGTTTCGATCGCGTCCAGTTCTTCGAACAAGGCGTGTGCGACCTCGACCGTGTTAGCTTCGGTGTCCTTGT
>CAZJBO010000195.1:0-2573 GCA_964544075.1 uncultured Anaerolineae bacterium | reverse complement strand
ACAAGCTCGCCGCGCCGTTGGTGCGTGTCACGGTGTTGGTGGGGATGAAGGCGTTTGCCACGATCTCCTGATACTTCGGGTCGAGACCGTCCATCACCTCTTGCGAGAAGAGGCTGAGCACCGTCGGGGTTACCGTATCGAGGAAGTCCGGCTCGTGCTCGACCAAGTAGTCGATCAGTTCGGGCGAGAGGCTGCCGTAGATGCGGTTTTTCATCTCGTCGTCCGGCAGATAGTCAAAGATGAAGTTCAGATAGCCAGCCGCCCCATCTTGGCTTGCCAGCAGCGCATCCGCCGTCTTTGGGAGCTGTGGCTTATCCCACTCTGCCGGCATAGCCGGCCCGTCATCAACGGCGGTGGCGGCATTGGTCGTTGCCGCGCCTAGACCGCCGGCGCGCGCGGCCTTCGCTTCGAGTTCGGCGCGCAGCTCTTCGGGCAGCCGCTCGATAAACTCGGTAGGCAAGACTGCCAGCGTCTCCGGCAAGAGGCGCTTGAGAGCTTCGGGGCTGAGGCCGTTTAGGGCTTCAGGCATAAACGATGCAATACCGCTCACCAGTTCGGGCGAGAGGTCTTCTGTGCTGCAGAGCCGTCTTCCGCCCAGCAGTGGTTGTTGTGCCATCAGCGTAAAGAAGGGCGGCAGGTCGCCGGCCTCGGATGCGACGGCGGCCAACGCGCCCGCGCCGCCGACATCTTCGGCGCGCGTCTCGATGGCGGCGCGTACATCTTCGTCCAGGCTCGCCACGAAGTCTGTCGGGAGCCACCCTAGTGTCTCGACCGGGACTTGTTCCCATGCTGCCTGGTTGAGGGGGCGCAGCAGTTCGATACCGGCCCCGCCGGGGATGAGCGTGTTTAGGGTCGCCGCGATCTCCGGCGTCAGGTCGGCGGGGGAGTTCAAGGTCAGCGGTAGGCCGAACTTCTCGCCCATTGCGCTAAACAGCCGGAAGTATACCGGCAGCTGTCCGTTTTCGGCGGCGGCTTGCGCGGCTGCGCCGACGGCATTGTAGCGGGTTTCGGCGGCTACGCGCGCATCGGCGGCGGCGTGCAGATCGTCATCCAGCCCGTTCAGGTAGGCGGCGGGCATCCATGCGAGGGTGTCGGACGGCAGCATCTCGATCGCCTCTGCGTTCTGCAGAGGGGTTAGGAGCATTTGTCCGTTTATCGGGAGGTCCATGCCGTCGATTATTGACACCAGCAGGTTGATGACTTCAGGCGTTAGGTCTTCGTAGTTCTCGATTGTTAGCCCCAGCGCATCGCCGAACTGTGAGCCGATGAGCTTCCAGGGCGATGTGGCGGGGAGCGGGGTACTGTCGGGGGAGGCTTCGTCTTGTGTGGCTGCGGCGAGTGCTTCCTCAGCGCCTTCGTCGCCGGGGAGTATCTGTCCGCCGCTCACCGGTGCGTCGGCGATGCCCTCGATCGCGGTTAGGCGGGGGATGATCTCGCCCTCGACCATCGATCGCAGCTCTGCCGGGGCGAAGTCGCCGCTGATGCTGATGAACGCCACCGGCATATCGGAGAAGCTAAAGGTGATGATGCGCGGTGGCTCGCTTTGCCACCCGTCCGGCAGCAGAGTCGGCGGGTCGGGCTGTGCCGCGCCGCTGAGAACTGCGTCGAGCTGTTGGTGGCTGCATTCGCTCATATCTGCCGTCAGTTCGGCGGGCAGTGCCGCGATCACATCCGGTGTCATGGCGAAGATGTAGCTCTCGACTACGCTCCCGTTACCGTTGCGGAAGTGGTCGGCCATGCTCGGCGCGGTGGCTAAGATGGTCGCGACGGTTTCCGGCGTCAGGTCGGTGGTGCGCGAGAGGCCAAGCCAGCTTTGCGGCAGGTTTAGGGCTTCGCCGGGTTCGCGCTCTCCGATGGTGATGTCGAGCAGTTCTTTTTGTGTGGTTTCGGGCAGTTTTGTCAAGAAGGCTTCGGGCAGCGCGGCGACCGCATCCGCCGGTAAGCTAAACAGCTCCGGTAGGCTGAGGTCGTCCAACAGGTAGGGCCACTTTTCCACCGCTTCTTCAACGACGGCGGCGTTCACATCGGCGGTGGTGCGGAAGGGGAGCGTTGTGCCCCCGACCGTGCATTCGGCTCTCAGGTCAACCGATTCCCAGGGGCGGGCCAGGCCCGATGCAAGCCAGGCTTCATTCATTTTTGCGCAGATTTGGGCGCGCAGCTTTTCCTGGTCCATACCAAAGTCGTTGCCGGCCTGGACGACGCTAAAGCCGTCGCCGGTCGTCGACTCGATGCTCGCGACCTCGTTGACTTCTGTTACCTTATCTTCAATGGGGATGGTCAGGAGATCGACAAGCTCGTCGGAGGTAGCCCCTGGTGCTTGTAACAGGATGATGGTCTGGGGGATGTCGATGTCTGGGATGAGTTCTTGGTTGAATAGGGTGAATGCAAAGGCACCTACTACCAAGAGCAGCATAGATAAACTGATCGTAACCCAACGGAATCGTAGGGCTGTTTCGGTGATACTGGAGAATATTTTTTTCATATCGGCGGCTTACTGCCTATCGGTTGAGCTAAATCAAGCGTTGTCTGTTTGGTGATCTTGAAACCTGTCGGATTATAGGTGATGGAGACAA
>CAZJBO010000194.1:0-5565 GCA_964544075.1 uncultured Anaerolineae bacterium | reverse complement strand
AACCGCCGGGGCCGCGCTCGCTTTGGGCATCGCGGCAAAGGCGCTCTGGCGTATCGCGGGGCGGCCCTGGGTGCTGCGGCGCGCGCCCAACGAACCGCTCCCCACCATCATCGCACAAGACCCCCGCCTCACCGTACACCAGCTCGACCGGCAGGTTTACCCCACCACACATCTAAATGCCCCCTCCTCCCCGGCACCCCTCCCCGCACAGGTCCAGATCACCTCTCAAGCTCAGGCCGCCGATCTCGCGCGCGCCATCCCACGCTCCCCTCACACGCAACCCCAAGTGCGTCAGGCCGTCCACCGCATGATGCAGCCCCCTCAGCTGCCAGAACAGAACGTTCAGATTATCGAGGTCGCGCCCGATCGAGTGCAGGGCTGGCTCCTCGACGTTGAAGATCAAATGCTCCTGGAAACAGGCATGGAGGATGATTGATGAATATCGGACTGGATATCGGCTACAGCGCGGTCAAGGCGGTCAGCGGCGACCGCCGCGTGACCTTCCCTAGCGTCATCGGCACGCCCAACAAAGCGCGCTTCTCCCTCAACGGGGACAAAAACATCTTGCTGCTCGAACCCAAACACGTCCAGGTCGGCTCCGGCGCGGTCCGCCAAAGCCGCTTCGTGCGCCGCCGCGAGGACCGCTACTGGATCGAGGGCGACGAGTGGTACCTGCTTTTCCTCGCCGCTCTCACCGAGATCACCGGCGCAAAGCGCGCCGACCTCAATATCGTCACCGGCCTGCCGGTGGCCTACTTCGATGACCGCGCCCTGATACAAGAACGCTTGCTCGGCGAGCACCGCGCGCAGCGCGAAGACCGCTATGCGCAAACCTTGCGGGTGACCGACTGCCGGGTGATCCCGCAGCCCTTCGGCACTCTGCTCGCGCTGGTGATGAGCGACGCGGGCACGGTCTCCGACCCCGCGCTCGCGGGCGGCACGGTCGGCATCATTGACGTGGGCGGCAAGACGACCAACTTCCTCAGCGTCGAGAAGCTCACCGAGATCAGCAACGAGACCGCTTCGGTGCCCGTGGGGGCATGGTCGGTGGCGCGCGAATTCGAACATGCCCTGGCCAAGCGTTGCCCCGAACTGAACCTCCGCGAGCACCAACTCATGGATGCCATCCGCCGCCGCCGCGTGCGATATTTCGGCGCGCCGGTGGACCTGAGCGAGCTTGTCGCGGCGGTGCTGGAACCGCTGGCCGGCCAACTGGTGGGCGCGGCGACGCAGCTTTGGAACCGGGGCGCTGCGCTCGATGCGCTGCTCATCACCGGCGGCGGCGCGCTCCTGCTCGGCCCGCATATTCAGGCGCGCTTCCCGCACGCGCAGGTTGTCGAGACGCCGGTGTTTGCCAATGCGCGTGGCTATTGGCGCTTCGCGCAACGCATCGCAAACAAACGCTAAACGGGGGTTTGAGGTGACAAAGCGACAAAGCCGACAAACCTGACAAGCCTGACAAAGCCGACAAAGCGCCTCGGTATTACTCGGTAATACCGGTAAGACCGGGTAATACCGCTCCCACTGCGTCGAGTATTACCCGGTAATACCGGGCAAAGAGAGATTGACCTATGACTAGCATAACCGTCTGCTTCAAGTTGGACGAGAAAGACGATCAAGACTTGCTGAACTGGTTGTCGAAGCTGCCCCAGGGCAACAAATCGGCAGCAATCCGGGCGCTGCTGCGCGCGGGCTTAGGCGCCCAAGCGAAAGAGGTCACGCTCGACACACTGTACCGGAAGCTCAGCGCCATCGAGCAGAAGCTCAAAACCGGGAGCGTCGTTACAACGGATGCTAACGCCGACGCCGCCGAACCGCCGGAACTCGCAGCGGCGCTCGATGCGCTGGCCGAGTTATAGAAGGATAAATATGATGAATAGTATACACATTCATAGACGGTATCACCTGACAAGTCAAAGCATTAGCGCGCGGGTGCCGGGCGTGCTGGCCGGGCGCGGCCTAGACCCTGCATTCTCCGCCTGGATGCTCACCGAGAGCCGTGGGCGCGTGTGGCTGTTCGGCGCGCTCGACGTGACCAAGCTCGACCGCCTGGAGCGCTACACCGCGCCCGACGTCCTTCACCACTTGAGCACGGCGCTGCAAGGCCTGCCGGTCTACCTCTCCAACTCAAGCGGCCTACGCTACGGCTTTCTACTCTCGGCCCCGCCACGCCTGCCGCGCCGGGTCGATTTCCCCGGCCTCCGCTCTGGGGTGGTGCAGCTCGGCATGAGCCTCCGAGACGGCCAATGCGTGGCGCTGCCCTGGCGGGATTTGGGCCACCTGCTCGTGGCCGGGATGACCGGCAGCGGCAAGAGCATCTTCATTAAAATGCTCGCGTATCAGGCCCTCCACGCGGGCATGAAAATGCTCATCGCCGACCTTGACGGCGCTACCCTCCCGATGTTGGCCGGCCACGCTGCTTTGCCGGAACCGATCGCCACGACGCCGGAGGGCGCGCAGCAGCTCGTCCACCACGCACTCCGCGAGTGCGGGCGCCGCGCCACGCTCTACCGGAGCGCGCCCGGCTTCCCCTCCGACATCGATGAGTACAACGCCTCCGTTGCCACCGGCGAGACGCTGCCGCGTGTGCTGCTGATCCTGGACGAGTACAACGCAACCGTGGCGGCGCTCGGCGGGGGCCGGAGCCGCTTCGCCGGTGACGTGGCGGCGCTCGCGATGCGCGGGCGCAAGTTCGGTGTGCATGTGGTCCTGGCAAGCCAGGACTTCGCGAAGGCGAGCGTGGGCCGTGTGCGCGACCAGATGAACGCGGTGTGCTTCCGCGTGCGCAGCGCCGAGCTTGCGCGCGCGGTGGGCTGCGCGGGCGCCGAACGTATCCCCGCCGCGCTGCCGGGCCGCGCCGTCACCGCACGCTGGGGCGTGCTCCAGACCTTCTACCTCGACAAAGCGCGGCTCGTGACACAGGCGCAAGCCGACCGGCCACAATCTCCGCTCACCGAGCAAGAACAGGCGCTCGTGGCGTGGGCGCTGCGCGCGAACAAGGGCTATCTCAGCCTCGCCGCCATCCAACGCCATGCCGGGTTGGGACAGCGCGCCGCTCGGCGGCTCGCGGAAGAGTGGGAACGGCGCGGCTGGCTGATGAAGGACCCACAGGCGGGCAACAAACGCCGCATCACCCGCGAATTAGCGGCTTTTGCCGACAAAGTGACTATCCCGACAAAGCGACAAACCCTCTGACAAACCGCATCAGCGCATTAGGAGGCGTACGATGAGCCAAAACAACGCAAGTGTCAGGGTGTACATGGACGGTATCTCCGGCAACGCGGCTGACGTCATCTCCGCACTGCCTTCTGTTACCCGCGTGCCCGAACCGCACACCGCTGACGTCTGGCTGGTGACCGCCGCGCGCGACGTCGCGCGTGCCGCCGCCCAAGATGCACCTATGGTTTTAGTCGTGGACGAGGTCGATTACCTGGGCGAGGTTTGCTGGTGCGCACCGGTGGCCGTTAGTCTCTCCGACAGCTGCGGCGTGCTCGCCGGTGCAATCCGGGCCGCGCACAACGGCGACTGTTATATCAGCCCCTCGGTGGCCGCACTGCTGCGCCGCTTCCCCGCCCCGGACGAATACGACCTGCTCCGGACAATCTTCGAGCGTCCCGACCTCACCCTCAAACAACTCGCAACGCACCTGGGCGTATCTGCGCGCAGCGCACGCGCTCGCCTGCACAATCTCTACACGCTGGCCTGCGCCGGCACGCGCGCCGGGCTCGTCGTTGAAGCGCTGCGCAAACGCTGGATAAACCCGCAAGATTATGCGCTGACCTCCGCCCCTTGCGCAGCCCTGGCCCCGCGCGAGCGTGACATTCTGCAGATGATCTTCCGCTGGCCCGACATCAGTATGGCCGACCTGTGTCACGCCCTCGACGTGGCGGAAGGCACCTTGCGCACCTGGATGCGGGCAATGTACTCACGCGCCGGGGTCCACAGCCGTGAGGCCCTGCTCATCAAAGCACTGCGGCGGGGCTGGGTCTCTCTTGATGAAGTATTTCTCGATGGAGTGATGGAGAAACGTGGAGGAACAATGACATGAACGAGAGTTCACGCGCCTGGCAAACGGTGCTGAGCCGCTTGCACGACGCGCGCGTCGGCATCTACCCTGCACTGCTGGGATCGCGCATCTCGCGCAACGGTGATGGGGTGCTCCACCTCACGCTCGCCGATGCCGACTGCCGGGCACAAATCGAAGCATACGGCGCAGACAAGCTGTCCGCTTACCTCGCGTCGCTGATGACCGGGGTCAAGGGGCTGGAGCTGCATGTGCAAGGGCGTGTGCCGGTCAGCGCACCGGCCAACGGCATATCGCCGGACGTGCAGAAAATGCACGTAGAAGGTGCAGAAAATGCACCTACGACGTGCAGAAAATCCACCCAAGAGGCCGACTTAGGTGCAGAAAATGCACCTACGACGTGCAGAAAGTCCACCCAAGAGGCCGACTTAGGTGCAGAAAATGCACCTACGACGTGCAGAAAGTCCACCCAAGAGGCCGACTTAGGTGCAGAAAATCCACCTACGACGTGCAGAAAGTCCACCCAAGAAGCCGACTTAGGTGCAGAAAATCCACCCTCACGGCGCAAAACCGGGCGCGTTGAGATCGACGCGGATGTAAAACGTGCAGTGGTTGAGCGTTTGGCGCGGCTTTCAGGACCGGGAAAAGCAATAGCCCCGCTCGTATTCGAGTGGTTGGCCGGTGAAGTTTATACAAGCGATGGTTGGACCAACGCTTTTTCGTACTCGGAGCTTGCTAAGAAGATCAATACCGACTGGCGCATGGTCGAGAAGGCAGTTACGCTGCTCGTCAAAGGCGAACTGATTCTCACCGTGGGGTCGCAAGATCACTTCAAAGCGCAAGCGTTTCAGCTCTACGGGTATAGATACATCCCGCTACGTGCAGAAAATGCACCTACGACGTGCAGAAAATCCACCCAAGAGGCCGACTTAGGTGCAGAAAATGCACCCTCTTTGAATGTTGATGATGTTGTGTTTATCAAACGACTCCGAATGTTTATGCAACAACAACAACCAGAATCTAAGAGGGTGCAGAAAATGCACGTGGAGGGTGCAGAAAATCCACCTACGACGTGCAGAAAATCCACCCAAGAGGCGAATTTAGCTGCCGAAAGTGTTTCCGGTCCCAAAGCCGCGCAATACCGAGGTTTGCTTGCAGCCTTTGGGGTGGCCTCGCCGAAGGCGTGCAGCGACATCCTGGCACGCGGGCGGGAGCTGGCTTGGCTCTTGGCTTGGATGGCCGAGTATCATCGCCGCCGCGATGCCAGCGCCGACAAAGGCGGCACAAAGCGACTCAGCAAAGACCAGATGGTCGGGCAGTTCGTCATTCAGGTGCGCGACCACGATGCTCCACCGCCGGAATCGGCGCTCAATCTGGCGCGTTCGCATCTGGAGGGCAAGGATGAATTCGATGCGGAAAATCTGCAAGCCTTGCTGGAGGGCGTCTCGCGCGCGGCCTTTTTGGACAAATGGTGAGGTTTATGGGTTGTGCTAATTTGCGAAAAATAAGATACTAGTATGCTCTAATTTTTCGCAATAATA
>CAZJBO010000193.1:0-5580 GCA_964544075.1 uncultured Anaerolineae bacterium | reverse complement strand
CGATCTGTGCGGCAGAGGTACGCGCAGATGCGATGAGGTCGGTGTGGCCGGCGGCTTCGAGCTGTGCGTAGATGTCTTCGTCGTTTTCCAGCAGCTTGATCGCCAGCCAATGCGGGTCATAATGACGGAGCGTAGCATCCGCCTCGATCAAGGCTTGCAGACGGTTGATCTCGTGCCCTAAGGTCTCGCCATAGTCAACCAACCCGGTGTCGGCGCTGTGGGGGTGGTCGGATACCCGGATGATAGCAGCCTTTAGTGCGTCCAGACCCACCTCGCGTGTGCCGATGGTCTTGACTACCGGAATGTCGCCCAGCAGTGCCGAGAGCTTTTCATTATCAATCTTTATGCCGTTTTGTTCGGCCACATCGCTCATGTTGAGCGCCAAAATAACCGGTGCGGCCATCTCCAGGAGCTGTAACACCAGGTATAGATTGCGTGCCAGGTTCCCAGAATCCACGACCGCGATAACTGCGTTGGGGTGTTCGTCCAAAATAAAATTGCGCGTAATGACTTCTTCGGGAGAATAGGCGTTCAGGCTGTAGGTGCCCGGAAGATCAACTACGCCGATCTCCTGCCCGGCGATCTGTGTTACGCCGGCTTTTTTCTCGACCGTCTTGCCGGGCCAGTTCCCGACGTGTTGGCGCGCCCCGGTCAGGGCGTTAAAGATCGTGCTTTTCCCGGCATTGGGATTGCCGGCAAGCGCGACTGTAAAATTGCTTGTCATCTTTCCCTCTATTTCGAAAGGCGCCTTCAGTCCGTATCGTTACTTTCCATGCTGACACAAATCTTGCCGGCCATGCCTCGGCCAATCGCCAACCGGGTATCGTCCTTGACCGCCAAGATCAGCGGCCCAGAGTGGGCGTTCTGCACCACCCGGATCGACATCCCGACGTTGAGGCCCAGGTCGGCAAAGCGTTTGCGCAGCTTCCGTCCGCCCTGTATCTCGATCAATGATACTGTTTCACCGGCATCGATCGCGCTCAAGGGGGTTCTCCCGTTCGTTTGGTGGTGATGGGGCCTTCGCTCTGCCCTGTGGCCTCTCCGTTTGTGCCGTTGCTTACCCGCCCCGTGCACTCGAACAATCGACAACATTATAAACTCCTTTTGAGAATGATTCGCAATTACATCTGCGCGGAATTATAGCACAGACAGTAATGTTTGTCACGGAAAATTGCCTCGTCCACCTCATTCTCATTAGAAAAGTGTAGGAAAAACTTAGGGCTGTTTTAATTCCGCACGTTCGTTGATAAAATAGATAGCATAGGGGGGAATTTTGGCAAGCTGTCGATATTCCCCTATAGTCTCCACATTACTCACGCATCGATAAACATATCAAGGAGAATTTACATGTCGCGGACAAAACGATCTGTCGCACTATTGGTCGTCCTAGTCGCCATGCTCGTGCTGGCCTTCCCGGTTTATGCAGACGACGAAGAACCCACCATCGCGCCGGTCCCTTGCGAGGAACCCGGCGAGCTGACCATGTGGCTTTGGGACGAGAACTGGGCCGAGACCATCGGCGCATCAATCGAGGTATGGAAAGATAAATACTGCCCCGGCGCCGAAGTGAACATCGAGGTCAACCCCTGGGGCCAATATTGGGACCTCTTGAAGACCGGAGCCGCCGGCGGAGACCTGCCCGACATTTTCACGATGTCGCAGACCAATGCTTTCTTCTACCTTGAAAACGAAGCCCTGCTGAACCTCCAGCCCTACTTCGACGCGGCAGGGGTTGATACGGATGTCTGGGGCAGCGGTCTTACCGGACCGTACCGCTGGGGCGAAGAGGGCGACCTCTATGCCGCACCGGTTGAATGGGTGACCATCGCAATCTTCTATAACAAGGATATGATGGACGCTGCCGGGTTAGAATACCCCACCGCCGATTGGACCTGGGACGACTTCGCCGCGTATGCTGAGGCTTTGACCACCGACGAGGTTTACGGTGCAGCCGTCTACCTCGAATTCCAGAGCGGGTATCCCAACTGGATCGCGGCGACCGGTGTCAGCCCGGCAGTCGAAGCCGGACGCGAACGCTGCACCTTCCTGGACGAGGGCAGCCTTGAGGCGCTGAATTATCTCAAGGATTTGCTCGATGCCGGTTATATGCCGTCGCCCTCCATCCTCGGCGGCGCATCGCCTGATGATGCTTTTAATATGTTCAAGTCCGAGCAGCTCGCCATGATGTCGGTGGGCGCTTGGAAGCTGCCGCAAGCCATCGAAGAGCTGGAGTTCAACTGGGACGTGGTGACTTTCCCCCGGCATCCGGAGACCGGGCGCAGCCGCTCGACTCTGCACGCAGTGGGTTATGTCGCCTCTGCCACCAGCGCAGCGCCCGATCTGGCCGCCAATTTGATCCAGTTCTTGGTCAGCGACGAAGGGCAAATGTTCTTTGCCGAGGCCGGCGGCGTTGCGCCGGGGAACCCATCGTCCATCCTTCAGCGGATGTGGATCGAAGGCTTTGGCGAGACCGACGTCAACATCCAGGCCTTCGTCGATGCTACTGTTGATTCGCAAGGCATTACGGTGTTCGACGAAATCTGGGATATCGTTGACAAAGAGATCGTGATTAACATCTTCGACCTCGGCATGGATGTGGAAGAGGCCGCCGCGCTTGCTTGCGACGCCATCGACGAATACATGGTCGGCGCCGAAGAATAGACAGACCCCAGAAGCCGATGTTACAGGGGCACGGGGTTATGCCGTGCCCCTCTTGCATACTGATGTCTAGCGCCAGACGCTTTAATCTGAAGAGATAATATCGGCTCAAGCCGACGCACTGTCTTTTGCCTGGAGGGATAATCCCAGGCTGAGCAGTTACGATGTGTGTGATATAAACCCTATGATGTCTTCTTTCCTCAACTTGTTTGGACACAGCCCGCTCAGCCGACGCAAGGCGTTCTGGGGTATGGCACTGGTGGCGCCCAACGTCTTGGGTTTGATGTTCTTCTTCGGCCTGCCGGTGTTGATGGCCTTTGCCACGTCGCTGAATAAGTGGAACGCGATCAAACCTGCCGAGTTTATCGGGCTGGCAAACTTCGAGCGGATGCTCCAAGACGAACGCTTCTGGCAAGCGCTCGGCAACACCGGCAAGATCGCACTGTTTAGCATCCCGGCAGAGATTATCATAGCGTTGGGTGTAGCGCTCTTGCTAAACCAGAAGCTCGCCGGGCGCAGCATCTTCCGCACCGCCTACTTCGCGCCGGTCGTGACCTCGGTTGTGGCGGCGTCTGTGGTGTGGACGTGGATATTCCAGCCGCGCTACGGCCTGCTCGCTGCTATCTTAGAACCCTTCGGCTTGCGCGATACGGCGTGGCTCACACGGCCCGGCTTGGTGCTCATCCCCATCACGGCGGTGACGGTGTGGCAGCGTATCGGCTTTGATATGGTGCTCTTGCTCGCCGGACTGCAGGCGATCCCGCGTGTGCTTTATGAAGCCGCGACGATCGACGGGGCGACCCGGCGACAACGCCTCCGCTACATCACCTTGCCCATGCTCTCCTCGACCACATTCCTCATTATCACGCTCTCGGTGATAAGCACCTTCCAGATTTTTGACCAGGTGTTCATCATGACCGCGCGCACTATGCCCGGTGGGGTGCAGGGCAGCGCAACCACTATGGCCTTCTATCTCTACGAACGCGCGTTTACAAAGAACGAATACGGCTATGCCTCGGCGTTGGCGCTGGCGCTCTTTGTCATCATATTGACCCTAACGGTTTTGCAGTTGTGGGGGCAGCGCTTGTGGGTCTATTATGAAGCAGACGAGGGTGAAGCAGCATGAGGCATGGTGAAGCAGCAGCAGCCCAAGAGCCATCCCATCAGGCATTACCCTTGCTGCCCAAGATCGCGGCATACGTCCTGTTGGTGGGCGGCGCAGTGATTATGCTCTTGCCCTTCCTGTGGATGTTCTCGTCCGCGTGCAAGCTGCCGAGCGAGATTAATAGGTTGCCGGTGCGCTGGCTGCCCAAAGAACCCGCGTGTGCGTCGAACCTCACTGCGCTTTACGATCAGGCGCCCCGCTTTAATCGATATATGCTCAACTCGGCTATCATGACTATCGGGCGCACGTTGGGCCAGATGGTGACTTGTTCGTTGGCTGCGTATGGTTTCGCGCGGTTTAGGTTTCCGGGGCGTGGGGTGATCTTTGCGCTGTGTTTGGGCTTGCTGATGGTGCCGTTCCAGGCCATCATGATACCCGAATATCTGCTCATACGCGCGCTTGGCTGGCGTAATTCCTTCTCTGCATTGATTATCCCCGGCAGTTTCAGCGCGTTTGCTATGTTCTTGCTACGCCAGGCTTTTATGCAGGTCCCGCGTGAGATTGAGGAAGCCGCCGAGATTGACGGCGCGAACCCGCTCCAAACTTTGTGGTACGTGGTGCTACCTCTATCGGGACCGGCGCTGGCGGCATTCGCGGTCATCACCGTGCAGGCGGCGTGGAACGACTTCCTATGGCCGCTCATCACCGCGCCAGAGCCGGGTACGCGCGTGGTCACCATCGGTATCAGCTTGCTGCAAGGCGAGCGCAGTACACCCTGGAACTTGATTATGATGGGGTCGCTGCTGGCGACGCTGCCGATGTTGCTGATGTTTGTGCTGCTGCAACGCTATTTCATTGAGGGTATCTCGATGAGCGGGTTGAAGGGATAGCGAAGACGGCAAAGGGAACACCGCGTCCTTCCTTCTTGCGCTTTCTTGCCGCCTCCGCGCCCTGCCCCCGGCGAGTTAAACACTTCTATAAAAGCCCCACCTTGCTATGGTCCCCTAGCGTGAATTTATAGGCTTTCGGCTTCATCGGCGAGCGTGACAGCTCAACGTGACGGCCAATTAAGCTGTCCTGAATGCGTGCGGGCGTTTCTGTGATGGTGCTGTGCTCAAGCACGATGCTATACTCAATTTCGCTGTCTTGGATGAGCACATCATGATAGATGCTGGTGAACGGCCCGACGTAGCTATTTATGATACGGGTGTTCTTGCCGATAATCGAAGGGCCTCGAACTACGCTGTTGATGACCTCCGCGCCGCTTTCGACGGTGACGCGCGAGTCGACCTGGGAGTCGCGGTCTACATAGCCGTGGATTTCAGGTGTGAGTTCTTCCAGCACCAGGCTGTTTGCGTCGAGCATATCGCCGGGCTGTCCGGTATCAATCCACCAGCCCCGGTGGATGTGTGGCGAGACGGTGTAGCCGTTATCGATCAGCCATTGGATGGCGTCGGTAATTTCCAGCTCGCCGCGCCGTGAGGGTTTGATTGCATCGGTAGCCTCGAAGATGTGCCGGTCGAACATATAAATGCCCACCAATGCCAGATCGCTGGGGGGCACTTTGGGCTTCTCGATTAGACATACAACCTGGTTGCCGTCCAGTTCTGCCACGCCGTATTGTTCTGGGTGAGGGACTTGTGTCAGCACGATCTGGCTGTTCCACTCGCTGTGGCTGGCGAAGTCGGCAATCAACATACTGATGCCGCCCTGTATGACATTATCGCCGAGGAACATCACGAAGCGTTCATCACCCAGGAAGTTTTGTGATATTTTTACCGCGTGCGCGAGGCCCAGCGGTTGTTTTTGAGGGATAT
>CAZJBO010000192.1:0-5633 GCA_964544075.1 uncultured Anaerolineae bacterium | reverse complement strand
GCTCGCGTTCGGCTTGGCTCAGCTCGCACGCCGTCACTACCACCACCGGCACCGTACGCAAGGCCTCTTGCTTCCGCATCGTGCTGAGGAACTCGAAGCCGTCCATCTCCGGCATCATCAGGTCGAGCAATATCAGATCGGGGCGCACCTGTCCGACCCGTGTCAGCGCAACACGGCCATTCGGCGCAGTATCTACTTCCCATCCCGCCGACGCCAGCGTCTCGCGGAATACGGCGCGCAAGTCGAAATTATCTTCAACTACCAAGATGCGACCGTTGGTCTTTGTCTGGGCCGCGCTGTCGGGCACCGGGCGATACTTGCGCAGGGTCTCGACCAAGACTTTGACATCTACCGGTTTCATCAAGTAATCCGATGCGCCGAGGGCGAAGCCTTTGTTTTTGTCGTCATGTATGGTCAACATGATAACCGGGACGTCGGCAAGGTTGGGGTCGGCCTTCAGCGCTGCGAGCACTGCCCATCCGTCCATACCCGGCATCATCACATCAAGCGTTATCACATCCGGGTGCAACGCGGCGGCCAGGCGCAGCCCCTCTTGGCCGTTCGAGGCCGTCTTGACTACGAATGCCTGTTTGGTTAGGTAGCTCACCAACAGATCGCGCGCTACGGCGTCATCGTCGATCACCAACACCACACAGTCTCCCGGCAGCATAGACCGTGGCGCAACGTCTTCAGATTGGGGGATGTGCGGCTCGCCATCGCGCTCTGGCTTTCTCACCCATGCCGGCAGTCTCGCCGTGAATGTGGCTCCCACGCCGATCTTGCCGGTAGCGTTCACATCACCGCCCATCATCCGGCACATGCGGCGGCTGATGGCAAGGCCCAATCCGGTGCCGCCATACTCGCGCGTGGTCGAGGGGTCGGCTTGGATGAACGGCTCAAAAAGCACATCAACCTGTGCCGGGCTTATGCCTATGCCGGTATCGGCGACGCTGAAAGCGATCCAGTCTGCGCCGTTCAGCCGCTCGCGCGCCACCGTCAACGTGATCTCGCCTTGCGTGGTGAACTTAGCGGCGTTGCTCAGCAGGTTGGTCAATACCTGGCGCACTTTGGTGACATCGGCGTGCATCGTGCCTATATCATCAGCGATTTTTACGCTCAGGCTATTTTGGTTTTCATCTACCATCGGGCAGGTAATCTGTACCACTTCATCAATCATAGAACGGACATCAAAGGTTTCTAGGTAAAGCACCATCTTGCCCGCCTCAATCTTCGAGAGGTCGAGCACGCCGGTAATCAATTCGAGCAAATGTTGGCCGTTACGGTTCAGACGTTCGAGACGGTCACGCTGGCGCTCGTTGAGCGCGCCGTAAATCTCTTCGAGCAACAGGTCGCTGTACCCGATGATTGCATTGAGTGGTGTGCGCAGCTCGTGGCTCATGTTTGCCAAGAAGGTGCTCTTGGCGCGGTTGGCCGCTTCCGCCTCGTTCTTTGCCCGGCGCAGCTCGCTTTCGGTTTGTTTGAGTTCGGTGATGTCGCGCACATGCAGGAGCAATGCCGGCGCTCCCTTATATTCGATGCGCCCGACCTTGATCGACACCGGTACAACGCTCCCATCGAGCCGCCACGAGTAGCTATCGACATAGGTCACCTCCCCGCTCGTCAGCTTCGGGATGCCGATTTCAACGACATGTCGGTGTTCTTCCGGCACCAGTTCAAGCACACTCTTGCCGATCAACTGCTCGCGCGTCATGCCGTGCAGCCGACACGCCTCCGGGTTAATGTCGAGCACGACCCCGTCGTAGTCCTCGACAAAGATGGCGTCGGGCGAGCCTTCGAACAAAGACCGGAACATCTTCTCGCTTGCACGGAGCGCCTGGGTCGCCGCTTTCTGTTCGGTGATGTCACGCAAGACGATCAAACGTCCGCTTAACTGTTGGTTGCGGTCGAACAAGGGAGAGATGCGCAAATCAAATTGACGCTGCACCGCGTCGGTTTCTAGCGCTATCTCGGCATGGGCTTGCGCCGCGTCGAGATAGCGCATTGTATCGGGCCACTGTGCGAAGGCAAGCTCTGCCGGACGTCCGATGAGGTCGGGCGTGGTGAGGCGGAGGAATTGTCGCGCGGTGGGGTTGATGTCTAGAATGCGGTTGTGCTCATCGACCACAATTACGCCATCGTTCATGCTTTCGATGATCGCATCGCGCGCCACGGGCACGATATCGAGCAAGCGATAGCGGAAAAGCCCCCAAGCGATAACAACGCCGCTAAACGTAAAAGCGAATGGGGTCAGGTCGAGGTTATCAAACGGACTTAGGCGGGAGACCGTCAGGATGTTTAGGAAAAAGGGCGTCAACGCTCCGGCGATCAGCGCTACCATTTGCCCACGATAAAGGCTGAGTGAGTGTCTGAGAGTTTTGAACAGCAAGAACACCGCTAACGCCAGCACCGGATACAAACATACAGCATATAGCCAGAAGACCACACCATGCGTTGTGCGCATAGCAATAAACCCGTTGCCGAAGTCCAGCAAAACCTCCGGCCAGATCAACCGGTACAGGTCGCCGACCCAGATGAAGAACATCATGCTCAGGGGGCACGCAAGCAGCAGCGCCAAGATGCGTCGGGTCAGCCATCTACGCCGGCTTGTGTATTCGAGCACGAAGATCAGCCACAAAGACGGCACAAAGACGGCGCCGGTCATCTTCGCACGGAGCCAGAAGGTTTTGGTGGGTAGATCAGCATGTGCCAGTTCCAGCGCATAAGACATCAACCAATGGGTGACTACTACCATCAGCATCGAGAGCGAAGTCGCACCGGTCGCCGGGCGGCGGTGCCATGCAAACGCGGCGGTCAGCGCCGCAAAAGTTGCCGAGAGCACGAGAGGAAATGTATAGGGGGTATATTGCCAATGCATAACTTTATGTTATCGCCATCATCTTTCTTTGACTATATCCGGTCAGTGTAGTCGTGATGTGTAGTAATGTATCATAGCCTGAAGCATAGTTCAACCAAACTGTGCCTGCCGAGGCTTAAAATTCCGGGATCGAGTCAGGATACTTTGCCGACAGCCCATGCTTGTGATACTATGCGCTATCCGGGCTACACCACCATAGCAAAGGGAGAGCACATAAATAAATGACTGACGCTTCGGCCAAACGCTGGCACATTGCGCCGCCCGCGCCGCCCGACTTCATCGATACCATGCGCCCGTTGCACCACATCGTGGCACAAGTGCTCTACAACCGTGGGCATACCGACCCCGCCGCCGCCCACGATTTCCTCGCCACACGCTATGCACTGCCCTGGCCCTTCCATATGAAAGATATGGGCAAGGCAGTAGACCGCATCATCCAAGCTATCGCCCGGCGCGAACCTATCGCAGTGTACGGCGACTTTGATGTAGATGGGGTCAGCTCGACCGCTCTTCTCACTCTGGTGCTGCGCGCGCTGGACGCAGATGTGCAGCCCTACATCCCCGATCGCATTGATGAGGGCTACGGCCTCAATAGCCAGAGTCTATTACAACTGGCCGGACAAAACATCAAGCTGGTTATCACCGTAGACTGCGGCATCCGTTCGGTGCAAGAGGTGGCCGAGGCAAACGCAGTCGGTATGGATGTTATCATCACCGACCATCACAGCGTCGGGCCGAAACTGCCGTCCGCGCACGCCGTCATCGACCCCAAGCGCGCCGACTCTATCTACCCATACCGTGCGTTGGCCGGGGTGGGAGTAGCATACACCCTGGCGCGCGCGCTGGCGATCCGGCAGGCCCGCCACGATGCCCCCAACTTCGCCCCCGAAGATTACCTTGACCTGGTGGCGCTGGGCACCGTCGCCGACCTGGTGCCGCTGACCGGAGAAAACCGCTATCTCGCCACACAGGGCCTTGCCGCGCTCAACCAAACACAACGCCCCGGCATCCGCGCGCTGATGGACGTCGCGGGGGTAAAGCCGGGCAAGGCCAACGCATCGAGCATCGGCTTTCGATTGGGGCCGCGCATCAACGCGGCAGGCCGTCTGGAGCACGCTATGCTTGCCTATACGTTGCTCATGACCGACGATGGCGCGTCGGCAGCTGAGCTGGCGCAACAGCTCCAAGAGATTAACGAACGCCGCCAAGAGATGACCGGTGAGATGCAAAGCATCGCCTCTGCCGCCGCCGGCCTTGACGATAGCACGCGCCCACCGCTGGTCTTCGCCATGCATCCGGAGTTTCATCAAGGCATTGTGGGCCTAGTCGCAAGCCGCTTGGCCGAGGAAGCCTACCGACCGGCTGTGGTGCTTGAGCAAGGCACGGAGTTTAGCCATGCATCCTGCCGCAGCATCCCCGAATTCAGCATCATAGCGGCGCTAGACCGCTGCGCCGATCTGTTGGTGCGCCACGGCGGACACGCCGCCGCCGCCGGTTTCACGGTGGCGAACGATAACATCGACGCGCTGCGAATGCGCCTGCTCGACATCGCCGAGGAGATGCTCGATACGCCAAACTTGACGCCCACGCTCCACATTGATATAGAGGCAAGCCTAGAGGATATAAGCGAAGATTTGATCGCACAGATGCAACAGCTCGAACCAACCGGCATAGGCAACGAAGCACCGGTGCTATGTACGCGCGGGCTGCGCGTGACGAGTCATCGCGGCGTGGGGCATGAGAAGAACCATCTGAAGATGCGGGTCTTTGACGGCAAGCGCTCGATGGATGCAATTGCATTCCGCTGGGGTCACATGGCCCCGCATATGCCCGCCCACGTGGACCTGGCATACCGCCCAGAGATCAACGAATGGCGTGGGCGGCGCAGCATTCAACTATTTGTATACGATATACAGGCAAGCGAAGGGTAGAGGTGACACATGACAATACTTATCACGGGCGGCGCCGGATTTATCGGCAGCAACTTGGCGGCGGCGCTCCTTAAGCGCGGTGAGCACGTGGCCTGCCTGGACAACTTCAACGACTACTACAACCCCGCGATCAAGCGCGCCAACATCGCGCGCCTGACAGCCGACTTCGCCGCAAACTTCGTGTTGATCGAGGGCGACGTGCGCGACGCCGACACGGTGAACGCAGTTTTCGGCACACATGACATCACCGGCGTAGTACATCTGGCAGCTATGGCAGGTGTGCGCTACTCTATCGAAGAAACACCGCTCTATGTACAGGTGAACGTCAACGGTTCGGTAAACGTGCTGGATGCAGCACGGCATCACGGCGTAGATATCGTGGTCAACGCCTCGACCTCGTCGGTGTACGGCAAGACGGCGCAGATACCCTTCCGTGAAGACGACTGCGCCGACCGCCCGTTGGCAGCATACCCGGCCAGCAAACGCGCCGTCGAGCTTTTGGCGCACAGCTATCATCACCTCTTTGATCTCAACATAACAACGCTGCGCTTCTTTAATGTGTATGGACCGGCGGGCCGTCCGGATATGATGCCCTTCAAAGTGATGGATGCGATCGTCAACGCGCGCCCTATCACGCTCTTCAACGGGGGTAACATGCGCCGTGATTGGACTTACATTGATGATACAGTGGCGGGCATCATCGCGGCGCTGGATAGGCCGATGGGCTATGAGATCATCAACCTGGGCTGCGGCGCGCCTATGCCTATGACAGAGTTTATAGATGTGTGCCAAACGCTCATCGGTAAGGAAGCGATCATCAAAGACAT
>CAZJBO010000191.1:0-5639 GCA_964544075.1 uncultured Anaerolineae bacterium | reverse complement strand
GGCGAATTCGCGGATGCCGTTGACCGAGTTGTGGTTGTCGAAGGTCAGCAGATAGTGGCCGCCGGGCGCAAAGGGATAAGATTCGCCCACCAGCTTGAGCGCGCCGCTGGCGTTCTGGGTAAAGATGACAACATAATCATCCGGCGATGCGTTGAAATATTCGAAGATCGAAGCGCGCGCCTGGTCGTCCAGCTCGGTGATGGCGCACGAGCTTGGGTTGCTGGAGTGCGGATTGCCGAACACGCCGCACTTTAGCATCTTCATGTGTGCATCGAGCTGCTGTTTGGCGTATAGGCTACCGCCGGTGTAATCCAGATAGATGTGGCCGAGTTCGTCGAGGCGTGCGTATTCTGTGGCGCGCAGTTTATCCAGGGCGGCTGTGTCGAAGGCTGGGTAGGTCTCCTGAAATTCTTCTAAGGCCAGAGTGAAGTTTTTTTGCTGGGTCGTGTCCATTTTCTCTCTTGTGTCCTTGTAATTTGCGGGCGAAAACTGGCGCTAGTATAACAATCAATCGGGGGGTCTCGCTATGCACCCGCGCGGGTGTGCACAAAAAAGCGCGGGCCGGGGGGAACTCCCCGACCCGCGCACTTTGGCATCCCGGCGGTGCCGGTTTGCTACGGAAGGTTACTCTTCGAACTCTGCCACGGCCTCTTCAGCAGATGTCTGGAGCCATTCGGCAACTCCTGCGACATCTTCGCCCTGCACGACGCGCGCGCTGGCTTCGTCCATGTAGTTGCGGACCTGAGCATAGCTGATGTACTGAGGTTCGTAGACGTTCTTGACGGTGGTGAGGATGTCGTAGGCCTGGGCATAGAGCGGGTTGGCCTCGAAGTAGTCGGTGAGGTATTCGGCGGTGCCGGTGTTGGTGGGGAAGTAACCGGAGACTTCGTCCCACTGTGCTTGGATTTCGGGGCTGGTGAAGTATTTGATGAACAGCCAAGAGGCAAGCTGGGCTTCGGGAGTGCTGGCGACGACCGATACGCTGCCGCCGTAGACGTTCACGAGCGGCTCGACGCCTTCGACGGTGGGCATGGGCGCGATGCCGTAATTGAAGACGCCGAGTTCGCTGTCTTCGATCGCGGCAACGTAGTAGGGCATACCGGAGGAGCTGCCCATCGTGAAGAGGGTCTTGCGGTTGGCGAAGTCGGCCTGGTCACCATAGCGTTCGCTGGGCGTGTAGGCGCAACCGGCGGTTACTAGGTCCTGCAGCCACTGGAGGGTGTCGATCATTTCCGGGCTGTTGAGGTTGTAGCCGAGGCCATCTTCGCTGCGGATGTCGCCGCCGCGCGTGGCAACCATAGTCGCCAGGTTGGAGGCGCTGTCATAGAAGGCATAGCCTACCGTGCCGGCGTCCGGGTCGGTGGCGGCGCAAGCCATCTCGGTGAATTCTTCCCAGGTGGTGGGGGGGCCATCGTAGCCCAGCTCTTCCAGCCAGTCTTGGTTGTAGTACATCATCGCCATCGAGCGGTTCGGCGGGAAGCCGAGGCGCTGCCCGTCATAGGCGGCGTGCACGTCTTGTTCGAGGAAGACCGGGAAGTAGTCATCTACGTTGATGCCCCAGGTTTCGCTCTCGACATAGGGGTTCAGATCAACCAGCGCATCGGCCAGCTGATAGAATGCCTGGTCGTTCTGGTAGCCGATGACGAGGTTGGGCAGATCGCCGCTCTGGATGGCGGCGCCCATCTTCTCGCGCACATCGTCATAGCCGCCCTGGTTTTGCAGGACGAGCGTGATACCCCACTCGTTGGTGGCGTTGAACTCGTCGGCCATCTCGATCAACCATTCTTCGCGATGGCGTCCGTGGTTGTGCCACCAGACGATCTCCTGGCCGGTCGGGTCGACATCTGCCAACGGGTCTTCCTGTGCGCTCGCGATGCTGAAGCTAGAGACGATCAGCGCCACGAGGACTGCGAGATAGAACAACTTGCGAGACATGTTTTTCTCCTCTAAGTTTCTAAGTTCCGAAGTAAAGAAAGAGTATTTTGCATAACCGGGCAATGGTTTGTTCGTCCTTTGCCCACGACAACCGGTTGACCGGGTTGGCTAGCGCCAACGGATTTTCTCTCCTATGCACCTCCTTGAGATACTCACTGGGGCGGTGCTGTGTGCTTTTCCTTTCCGCCCCAGTCATCTGGTTGTTTGTGTTTTCATCCCTTCAGCCCACTTGTGGCGATGCCCTCTGTGAACTGCTTTTGTGTAAGGAAGTAGAGAAGCAATATCGGGACGATGGTAATCACCGAACCGGCCATCTGCAAGTGCATATCGGGTCCGGCGTCTGTCACGAACTTCGATAGGCCATACGCCACCGGGCGCCACTTGTCGGAGTTGGTGACAATCATCGGCCATGATAGCGCATTCCATGCGCCGATGAATGAGAAAATAATCACAGTCATCATGGCGGCTTTCGAGATGGGCAGCACGATCTGCACCAAGAAGCGCAGATGCCCGGCCCCATCGATACGTGCCGCATCCCACAGGTCGTCGGGTATCTGCGAGAAGAACTGTCGTAGGAGGAAGATGCTAAAGGCGTTCGCCATGAAGGGGAAGGTCAGGGCCGGCCAGTTATCGATCCACTCGATCGGCCCGATGCGCCCCAGCCATGTGACGGTGAGGAAGTTCGGCACCAAGACCACCATTTCGGGGATCATCATTGTCGAGAGGAAGAGCATAAACATAAAGTTCTTGCCATAGAACTTCATCCGGGCAAAGGCATAGGCCGCCGGGGTGCAGGTGAGCAGCATCCCGGTGATGCTGATGGCGGCGATGGTGGCACTGTTCTTGACATATACGGCGAAGTTTGCCTCGTTCCAGGCCTTTTGATAGTTGCCCCACTGGGGGACTCTGGGCAAGAAGCTCCCGTTTAGCGCCTCGCCCCGCGTCATCAGCGAAGTATTGAGCATCCAGATGAAGGGTGCTATGGCGACGATCACGCCAAAGCCAAGCACCAAGTATGTGAAGACGCGCGCGATGCGAAGCGGCTTGGCCGGCTGTCCGGCAGGGGCAAAGGTAGGTGTAGGCATGGTGGAACTTTGCTCAGCCATAGAAAACCCTCCGGCTGGCGATGCGGTTCTGGAGCACCGTCAGCGATAGGATGACACCAAACAAGACAAATGCCATTGACGAAGCATAGCCCAGCTTCGAGTTTCGGAAGAACTCTAAGAAGATCACGACGCTCGCGGTATCGGTTGTGCCGAGCGCGCCGGCGTCGCGCAGCACCCAGATGTGGTTGAAGGCCTTGAAGGTGCCGATGATCGCGATCAAGGAGAGGAAGAAGGTAGTCGGCGAGAGCAGCGGCAGGGTGATGTGGCGGAAGAGGCTCCAACGCCCCGCGCCATCGACTTTAGCTGCCTCGTACATCTCGCCGGGGATCGCGCCCAGCCCGGCGAGGAAGATCACAGTGTTGTAGCCGACGAAGGTCCAGATGCTGAACAGGATGATGACGACCAGCGCCATGCTCGGCCCCTCAAGCCATCCGGGGATTGTGAGGCCGACCCCACGTGCGAGCAGCTCGAAGATGCCGTGCGGCTCTTGTATCCACGCCTGAGGCTCTATGCCGAAGAGACCGATCAAGCGGTTGACGGCACCTTCGGGCCGGTTGGTGAACAAGATGCGGAACACGGCTGCCGAGGCCACCGCCGGCGTGATGTAGGGCAGGAAGTAGATGATGCGGAAGAAGACCTTGCCTCTGATGTCTTGGAACAAGATGTAGGCCAGGCCCAGTGAGATCACCAATTGTACGGGCACGGTGAAGACAGAGTAGTAGACCGTAGTTAGCAGGCCCTGGAACAAATCTTTATCGCCCTCTGCGATGACGCGCGGCAGTTCGCCGATGAGCATCCACGCCCCGCCCATCAGCATTACCGCCACCATCATAATGAGGATGGTGCGCAGATTAGAGCTTTGCCCGCCCACTTGCTTCCATACCTGCCACGCCAGCCCCAGGAGCACAAACCCTGCGCTGATGGTGACAATCTGCGTCCAGAGGCTGATCTCTTGCGCGTCTTCGAGCGCTTTTGCATACTCCGCCTCCACCTCACTGAAGGTGAAGCTCAACACCATCACACCGATGGCTATGAAGCCTACAATGAGACACATGTTGACAAAATAGCTGCCGTCGTTGCCGGAGGGCGCTTCGCGGTAGACGATCCAGGCGAGCGCTATCCCGACCGCCAGCACGATGATGGCAAGCCACATCGCCTCGGCGACCGCCGGCACCTGGAAGGTGTCGCCGAAGAGCTGCATAATAAGCTCTTGGGTGCGCACCTGCCTTCTGAGTTTCTCGCCAACGTCGAGCACTTCGGGCAGCAGAAACACCGTAAAGCGCACGAATAGGAAGACGCCCGCCGTCGTGACCGCCGCCGGCAGCAGCCACAGCGCCGGGTTTTCGCCGCGCTCGCGCGCCGTGCGGATGACCTTGCGCAAGGTGATGATGCCCACCACCAACGCACCGATCGCCAGCCAGAACGCGCTGACATAGGCGAAGGTATCGATGGCTTTGGTATAGTTCCCCATCCCACGGAACTTGCCACGCACCAGCTGCCATTTGTGCAAGCTGACATACAAGGCGAAGCCGACCGGAAAGATGCCGAAGAGGAATATAAGGATGGATGCGGGAAAGAGGAAAAGGTAAGCGGTGAGGTTTTCTTGCAGAATGCGCCCCCGGCGGCTTGTGAAGATGCCGCGCGGTACTACAACCTCAGGGGATGCTGAAGCGCTCAAGGGAGGCGATGATGTGCTCATAGGTGCTCATGCTCTCCTGCTATATATTTGAGGATGTTTCTGTTTCAGGGAGATTGTACCGCAATGAGGAAACACAGCAAACCGAATTTGCACCTATCCGGCGCAAATCCGGTGACAATATTCAAGATACCGCCTTGCTGATGAGCGCGACCAATTCTTCCACATCCGCCGGCACGCCCTCGGCCTCCGACGCATCGGCCAGACACTGTGTAGCATAGTTCTGCACCATCATCAAGCTGACCTTATGCGTGGCATTACGCATGGCCGTCAGCTGGTTGAGCACCTGTTGGCAGCTCCGGCCTTCCTCGACCATGCGCTGAATGCCGCGCGCCTGTCCCTCGATACGTTTGAGCCGTGCGATCAGGTTTTCTCGAAAACTATCTTGGGGTTGATCCGCCTTATCCAACTCTGTCTCTCTTTCGTGCGCACACGGCGCACGTTACCATCTAGGCGCTCAGGTGGAGGTGGTGCAAGCGGCGGTTGATGTGGTGCTTGCCGCCCCACCGAGTGCGCTCACGGCTTTGCTGGCGAAGGCCGATATCCCTTTGTGCACATTGGCGCTGCCACACCGGGGACATTCGGCGTTTACTTGCTTCGAGATGCTGCGCACGAAGACCTCGAAAGGCTCGCCGCATTCCTGACATTGATATTCATAGATTGGCATAGACTACCTCAACAACTCGCGATTATATACCATACCCCTGTAAGGTAAGCTATACGGCATTATAGCACGACGTGCCCGCGCCGACAAGATTTTGTGTGCGTGCGGGGGGACAACGAAAATGGCGGGCCGCCTGGCCCGCCATTGTTTCTGTGCATCTTCAAGCGCGTCGGCGCGCTTCTTCCTTACTCTCCGCCGCCCGGACCGCTGCCCCCTGTGGTGCTGGGGGCGGTTGGGG
>CAZJBO010000190.1:0-5669 GCA_964544075.1 uncultured Anaerolineae bacterium | reverse complement strand
ACGCACAAAGCTGGGGTGCGATTTTAGCTAGAGATAATAAATTGCTCCCCGTACGTGCAGATGCCAAGCCGATATTGCAATCTCTGGATGGACACCAAACACTGCACGAGATCGTGGCACTGCATGGTCTCTGTTCACTAGAGTTGATTGGGCACCTAACGCATAAACAGATGATTAGATTTGAGCAAACCGAGGCTTAAAGCATCCCTCTACACATATCATTGAAGCTGATATGAGAATGCTGCAAGGCTATCAGATTAAGCTGGCGCAGAATATCGACAAACTCTTTGCTTCCGTCCTGAGTATCATTTTGCGACACACTCTTCCTAAGAGCATATAATCGCGCCTTGAGATTATCTACTTGGCTACACAATTTAGCGTCGCCTTTTGTGTGCTCCCCCAGGGTCAAAAAACCCAGTGCGTAGTTCAGCTTACCATTCAGACATTGTTGGATTAGATCAACAATGCGTTTCTTTTTATCGGCCCCAACTTGAGAGTGCGCACTTCTAAGCAACACCACAAAGGCTTCTAAATCTTCTTCGATTGTGCCAAACTCTGAGAGCGTTGCGGCTAGATTGGTGAGAAAAACTAACACACAGCTACCAAATTTGATTCGGGCTCCCAAAGACGTGTTGTTGCCAAAAGCTCCAAAAATCAAAGCACGACGATCATCCAATTCTTTCGCCAATGGGCTTAGCAAGTCTACAAACTCATCGATCATATCTGAAGTAAGTTTCATGAAAAAACTCCGGCTGTATGCAGGGGCTTTGAATTCTAGTTATCTTGATGACGCAAACTATAATATCCCTCAATAGAATCGTAATATAAGTATACTCCCACCAGAGTAAAGTTGACAAGACTCTGAATGGGACAAACACCGATTTCACGGATTTGGTTCAACTGAACCGCATCCTATTCGCCCCAACACCAAACCCTACCCGGTTTCCGGGCAACATAGCGCGCACTTGATATAATAGGTCTAAATTGGGTAGTATAATGGGGATATTATCGACCATTTGGAAAGATAGTGGTCACGGAGGCCATTCATGGAAATCACCCGTCAAGCCGATTACGCCATTCGCGCGGTACTCCACGTCGCCCGCCTGCCTGAAGGCAAACGTGAACCGACATCTATCATCGCCAAAGAACAAGAGATACCGCTGCCCTTCTTGGCAAAGATCATCTCACAGCTGGCGGTAGCCGGCATCGTGGATGCGATGCGCGGCGCAAGCGGCGGCGTGCGTCTGGCACGAGCGGCTGAAGACATCAGCTTGCTAGACGTGATACAGGTGATCGATGGACCGGTTGCGCTTAACCGCTGCGTTGCCGGAGGCGAAGGGTGTATACGTGAAGGCTATTGCCCAATACACGAAATATGGGTTGAAGTGCAAGACGAACTCATCCGCCGGCTGCGCGTGACAGACTTTGCCACGCTCGCGGTGCGCGCCGTAGAGATGGAAGCGGCACACCGCGCACAACAGATCAAGTAAACGCCCCATCCCCCGGCGATTCTGCCCACCGGTCGGTCCGCTCCACCCGACGGACCGGTCGGTCTTTTGTCACGACGTAATGATCGAGATCACGCGCAACAATCGTACCGGGGAAAATCGCGCGCGCTTCCTCTTTCACCTCACGCTCCCGGTAACGCCGCGAGATATGTGTCAAGATCAGCTGCTTTACCCCATTCTCACGCGCAAAGCGTGCAGCCTGTGCCGCCGTGAGGTGCCCAAACTGCCGCGCCACATCTGCATCCCTCTCGACGAAAGTTGCCTCGATTACCAACACGTCGGCATCCCGCACCTGTTCGGCCAAACCATCGGTACGGCCACAATCGCCCACATGGACCAACTTCGTGCCGGGCAGAGAAGGACCGAGCACTTGGTCGGGGTAAACCCGCGTGCCATCGGCCAGGGTGATCGCCTCGCCCTGCACCAACAAACGCCGCTCCGGGCCAAACGGCACGCCCAGCGCTTCGGCCTTCTCCGCCAAGAAGGGGCGACGCGCACGCTCCTCAAAGACAAAACCGAACGCCTCGGCGCCCCGATGCTCGACCCGGAAAGCGCGTACGGTAAGACTGCCACCATCCCAGAACACCTCCGGCTTTAGGTCGATGAGGTGGACCGGCACAGGCGGATGACGGCGTCCCGGTATCACAATGCCGTAGATTAGGGGCTGGATGCGCTTGAGGGCGCGCGTGCTGGCCCAGATATCGATGTCCTCGGCATTCTCCCAACGCAAGAAGGTCGAAACCAGCCCGGCAAGGCCCAAGATGTGGTCAAGATGCCCATGCGTGATTAGGATGCGGTCCAGGCGCTTGAAGCCGATGCCACTCTTTAGGATTTGGCGCTGGGTGCCCTCACCGCAGTCGATTAGGAAGCGATGTTCCTTGTACATAACCACCTGAGCCGAAAGACCCCGGTGGATCGAAGGTGCCGATGCCCCTGTGCCGAGAAAAACTATTTCAAACACTACGGTCCTCTCTGTTATTCATCGCTGCCGTCAGCCTCTGGCCCGACGATGTAAATCTTACGCACAAAGAGCCGGTCGCCGCGCGGCTGTTCGTCGTCAAAGACCGGAAGGCGCACCCGGTCCGGCATCGTATACAACCCTACCGAAAGGTCGTAATCTCCGCTGAGCATCTGTTGGGGCAGGTAGAGCAAGTTGTGTTGTATAAAGATATCCTCAGCCTCTAGAGTATCCACCACCGTACCAAGCGAGTCGTTCTGAGCCACGGGCGCGCCGAGCGGATCAAAAAGCAGATGGACGAACAAGTTTAACCCCGATGGCGCCTGCCCGTCTACACGCCAATAGGTGATAACCTCAATCGTCTCGCCGGGATGGTAAACTTCACCACCGGCGATCTGGTAGCCGACAAAGGTCACATTGCCGCCGAAGCGTACCGGCAGCCGCACCGGTGCTGCCCCGCCCGGCGATTCGGGCGCGAAGCCGGTTGGCGCAGTCGTGATGAAGCTCCCTAACAGATCGTCGAGGGCAGCTTCGATGCTAAACTCAAATACCGCGTGCGGCGGCAGACCGGTGAGGGTTAACACCTTCGCGCCTTCCAGCCACACCCCCATGCGTTCCGGGAACAGAGCGGGACCATCGGGGTATGCAAAGGCGATCTGCTGACGCTCGCCGCCCTGTGCTATCACCAGGCTATTGCGACAGTCGGCATAACGCAGCGGCAGATCGGATTGATGCAGCATGTAGGCCAAAAGGTCCCGGTCGGAGAGCAAATCGGGGTCGTTTACAGTCAAGGCATGAGAGCAAATCGTCGTCGGGATGTCGTTAGCAGTAGCGTCAAGGTGCGGCGCCAAGCGTCCCAGGCGTGCGTGATAGGCCGTAAATACCGCATCACTGTTAGCCCAAGCGTCCAAGTCGTATAGAGTGCGCGCCCCACCGAAGACAAACAAGAGCGAGAACAACACAAACACCACCCATCCCGCCCGACGTCTGCGTCCGGTGAGGTAATGAACAATCCCCGCCGCGCCCAAACCGGTGAGCAGATAGAGCGCCGGCATCGCAACGGTCAGGCGCGTGAGGTCTGGCCCCTCGGTTGCAATGATCGATGGCAGCAAGGCTGCCGCGAGCATGGCCCCTACCAACGCATAGACAGGCTTGCGGAAGCGCCGCGCGATAAGCAGCACACCGGCGAGAAAGGTCAGCGCACCGCCAGGCCCAAAGACCGCGCGTCCCGGCAGATTGTGCGCCGGGTTGGGGTCGGCAGAGCCGAACAAGTTGCTAAACGTATCGCCAATAGACCTCGGCAGTGCGTCGAGGATATGCGCCATGTAGTAGCTAAGCGCGCTGGCATCCCGCATCCGCAACATCGAGACGCTGAACGGGATAGCGATTATAAAGGTGATGAGGAACGCAAAGCCCACGTTATCGGCCTGCCGGTGCGCGATGCGCGGATAGCGGAAGTTTAGATACACACCAAAGAGAAAGAACCCCACCAGGATCGCTAAGCTGGTCCAATGTACATAGAACGCAAGGCCGACCGTGAAGCCACCTGCCGCCATGCGGAGAGCCGGCATCTGGTCTTCGTCAGAGGAAGCGGGCAGCATAAAGCCCCGTACCAAGTAGTAGAGCGCCGCAGATGCAAAGAAGGGCATCAACGCCTCACGGCCAATGCTGCGCGCCGTGAAGAGCGGCCAATACCCCAGCGCCATCATGCTCAGCGTGAGCAGGGCAGTCGTCGTGCCGAAGAGCTGGCGTGCTATACCATATGTGAAGGCCAAAGCCAGCAGGTTAGAGAAGATGGTCAGCAGACGGTAGCCGTACAGCCCATCGCCCACCAGACCGGTGAAGGCCGCCAGCAACTGATAATACAGCCCTTCGCGCGCGCCCTCCGTATCGCCCACGTCGTAGAATACCACCACCTGTCCCGCGCGCACCGCATCAACGAGGCGCAGCTCTGATATCTCATGGTTGCTGAAACCGGGCGGCGCGCCGGTCAGCCCGATGACACGCATCGCAGTTGCGCAGAGCATAATGACAACAAACAAGACCTGTTCGGCCCGTAGGGATGGATGTTTGGAATTTAACACGCTTTATTGCTTTACCCGTCACCGTCCGTGTACACGTAATGCCACGGAGAGCGTAACTACTCAGCCGATTCTGCCTTTGAGCTTTACAGGGTCTCGTTCCGCCGCTCCGGGGCGGCCTCACTCCCCTGCCGGCTCGTCCACATCCGATGATACCGCAGATTGCCGAGGTAGGCTTGGCTTTAGCATCTCGGCCAAGCTGTGGAAGGCAGGGCGTACCAATGCCTCCGGGTAATGCGGCAGGGTGATCGACCACCACCACTCCTCGTTCTCCTCTGTCCAGGAGGGGTCGGCAATATAGATCGTGCAGACCGGCCCAATCCACGGTTGCCAATGTGCGGCGGCATATTGATAGGCACGCACCAGATAGCTTGCCTGCTGTGCTTCGTCTACACGCATCCAGCTATACGCCGCGTGGATGCTATCGGTCGTCCAGCCAACCTCCAACACCGCAATCTGCTTATGCGCGTCGCCATTGCGCAGCATAAGGCGACGGACGTCCTCCACATGGCGGAAGGCACGCCAGCGGTGCCCATCGGCGACATCACCGGGCGCGGCTTCAGGCGGCAGACCATAGCCGGGAGCGTTGACCCCCAACACATCAAAGTAAGCCGACGCACCGGCATCATACATCTGCTGCAAGAAGATGGTGTCGGGGATCGCGGTCACATCGTGCGTACCGGTAGTCGCCAGACCCGCCGTTATCACAATCGCTTCCGGGTCGCCGCGCTTGATACCCAAGTAGCACTCCCTAAGCAGCGCCACATATTCGGCAGCGTTCGGCGAACGTTCGGTTTCGGGCGTATACCAATTATCGCCCCACTCACGCGCAAGGTTAGGCTCGTTCCACACTTGATAAGCATCGATACGGCCCCGATAGCGCGCCGCGATCGCCTCGCAGAAGTCGCCGAAGTAATGCAGGTCTGCCGGAGGCACGCTATCCAACGGTGGGTCTCCTCCGTTGGGCTGTGCCCAAAAGGGCTGCCGATCTAGGCGCGCGATGATGCGTAAGCCCTCCGCCTCAATGTCATCAACCAAGCCATCGGTCCGCCACCAATCGCGCTTGCCGGGCGCGTAGGCCTCGATGTCGGGAGTCATGACCACCACGTCGCGTGGCTGCAG
>CAZJBO010000189.1:0-5719 GCA_964544075.1 uncultured Anaerolineae bacterium | reverse complement strand
CACAGCCCCGACGACGGCCCGGAGGTTATGGCGGTGGGCGGGCAGATGAAGAACCCGCTTTGCTTCCTCAAAGGGCGGCGCGCCTTCCTCAGCCAACACATCGGGGAGCTGGACACGCTCGAAACTCTGGCTTACTTCGAGCAGGCCGCCGTGCACCTCCGCGACATCTTCCGCGCGGCGCCTGCCGTGGTTGCGCATGATGCGCACCCCGATTACCTCACGACGCGCTGGGCAAAGGGAGAGCTGGGCGCCGGGGCCGCGCTGCTGCCCGATGCGCCGCGCGTAAGCGTACAACACCACCACGCCCACATCGCCGCCTGCCTCGCCGATAACGACTATCCGCACGCTGCCGGACCGGTCATCGGGCTGGCGTGGGATGGCACCGGGTATGGCCCCGACGGGGCGATCTGGGGGGGCGAGTGCCTCATCGCAGACCACAGCGATTATCTGCGCTTCGCACACCTGGCCTACGCCCCGCTCCCCGGCGGCGATGCGGCGATCAGACGTCCGGCGCGGCTGGCAGTGGCTTACCTACAGCATTTCTTGGGGCAGCCCCCAGACCTGCCGGGGCTGGCGAAGGTCTCCGACACCGCGCGGCGCTTGCTGCGGCAGCAGGTGGCGCGCAACTATAACACTGCCCGGACTTCCAGCATTGGCCGTTTGTTCGACGTGGTGGCGGCGATGGTGGGGCTGTGTCCTGACGGTGTTACCTTCGAGGCACAAGCCGCGATCGCGCTTGAGATGGAAGCGGCCCAAGCCGATCGACAAAGCGCTTCGGAGGCGCCGCGTAAACAGAGGCGTGAGGATGTGAGGACAACGCCCCCTTACCCCTTCCCACTAGAAGACGGGATCATGTCGCCCGGCCCGGCGTTGGCGCAGATCGCGGCAGATGTGCTATCCGGCGTGCCCGTGCCACAGATCGCGGCGCGCTTCCATGCCGGGCTTGCCCAGGCCGCCGCCGCGCTCGCCACCCAAGCACGCCGCGCGCATGATATAGATACAGTTGCGCTTTCGGGCGGGGTCTGGCAGAATCGCTTGTTGCTGCGCTTGACGCTGGCACGGCTGCGCGCGGCAGGCTTCACCATATTGATACACCGGCGCGTCCCGCCCAACGACGGCGGCCTCAGCTTGGGGCAGGCGGTGATCGCAAGAAGCCGCATCGAGAGCGGCAAGAACTAGGAGTTGTGTTATGTGTTTAGGCATTCCCGGCAAGATCAAAGAGGTTTATGAACGCGGCGGGCAGAAGATGTGTAAGGTGGATTTCGGCGGCGTTACGCGCGAAGTTTGTATCGACCTGACACCGGAGGCCGGCGTGGGCAGCTGGGTTATTGTCCACGTGGGCTTCGCCATCAGCATCTTAGATGAGGCAGAGGCGCAAGAAACCCTTGCGCTGCTCCAAGAGATTGGGGTCCTCTACGAGGAACTGACGGCAGACCCCGGCGTGGCGATATGAAGTATCTGGACGAATATCGCGGCGAGAAGGAAGTGCGCGCCGTCCTCGACGCGATACACCACACCACCACGCGCCCCTGGGTCATTATGGAAGTCTGCGGCGGCCAGACCCACAGCATCATCCGCAGCGGCCTAGACCGCCTTTTGCCGGAGCAGATCACGCTGGTGCATGGGCCGGGCTGCCCGGTCTGTGTGACGCCCCTGGAGCTGATCGACAAAGCGCTCGCCATCGCCGCACGCCCGGACGTGATCTTCACCTCCTATGGCGATATGCTGCGCGTGCCCGGCTCGCATGATGATTTGTTCGCCGCCAAGAGCCGGGGGGCCGATGTGCGCATCCTCTATTCGCCGCTGGATGCGCTCAAGATCGCGCGAGATAACCCGGACAAGACCGTGGTGTTCTTCGCGGTGGGCTTCGAGACCACCGCGCCGGCCAATGGGATGGCGGTTTTTCAAGCTGCACGGCAGGGCATCACGAACTTCGCCATCTTGGTGTCGCACGTCACAGTGCCGCCGGCCATGACCGCGATACTTGCCGCGCCGGATAACCGGGTACAGGGTTTTCTGGCGGCGGGCCACGTCAACACGGTGATGGGTTACACCGAGTATGAACCCATCGCGGCACAGTACAAGGTGCCCATCGTGGTGACGGGCTTCGAGCCGCTCGACATCGCACGGGGCATCCTCATGTTGGTGCAGCAGCTCGAAGCGGGGCGGCACGTGGTCGAGAATGCTTATGGGCGTGTGGTGCGGCGTGCGGGCAATCCGGCAGCTTTGAAGCTCATCAACGAGGTGTTCGAGCCTTGCGACCGGGCATGGCGGGGCATCGGCACCATCCCGATGAGCGGCTATAAGCTGCGCGCGGCGTATACCGACTATGACGCCGAGCAGCGCTTCCCCGACGTGAGCGCGATCAAGGCCGAAGAGTCGCCGCTTTGTATCAGCGGCTTGGTGCTGCAAGGCCTGAAGAAGCCGGGCGAGTGTCCCGCCTTTGGCAAGGAGTGTACACCCCAGCATCCCCTGGGCGCGACGATGGTCAGCGCCGAGGGCGCGTGCGCGGCGTATTATAAGTACGGGCGCTTCATGGCGGGGTGATGGAAGCAGGACGCGCTTTCTGGTTATCGGCGAGCTTTGTGTTGTCGATATGATATACTGTTGGTGTATGGTCGCTTGCAGAGCAGACTTTGATAGGCTTTGAAATGAAGGTCCCTCATCCCATACCTTATCAAGGGAGTAAACGCCGTATTGCCCGGCACATCCTGGCGTTCTTCCCACAGGGTGTCGAGACCCTAGTCGAACCATTTGCAGGGTCGGCAGCGGTTTCGCTTGCCGCCGCGCGTGCCGGGCTAGCACGCAAATTTCATCTTAACGATATTAACCAACCTTTGATGCGTCTCTGGCATGAGATTATCCATAAGCCCGACGAGATGGCCGCCGCCTACAAAAAACTGTGGTACGAACAAGAGGGCCACGAGAGAGAATTCTATGACCTTATACGAGAAAATTTCAACAAAACCCAGAGAGCGGATTACTTTTTATATCTTTTAGCAAGGTGTGTCAAGGCTTCGATTCGCTATAATTCGCAAGGGGAGTTTAATCAAAGTCCGGATAACAGAAGAAAAGGTCGGCGTCCTGAAAAGATGCGAGAGGACATACTCGCCGTTTCGCGCTTGCTGCGCGGAACGGCCACGATCACAAATCACGATTACAAGCGGGTGCTGCGCAGCATAGACCCCGAAGTTTTGCTCTATATGGACCCACCGTACCAGGGCGTTAGCGACAAAAAAGATCCTCGTTATTATCAGGGCGTCGATTTCAAAGGCTTTGTTGACGAATTAGCACATTTGGTTGAGCGTAAGATATCTTTCATCCTCAGCTATGATGGACGTAGAGACGGGAACCAGTATGGGAAAGCACTTCCGACGCGGATCGGGCTGCAACGGGTAGAGATTAAAGCCGGGCGCTCAAGCCAATCTACGCTCCTGGGCCGAAACGAAATAACCTACGAATCTATCTACCTCTCCCCCGCATTACTTAAACGTCAGGATAGCGCACCGCACAAGGCCGAAGCATTAAGGTTTGGCGAGGCTACACAACTCGTGTTGATATGAATAAAGACGCGATACCGGAAGAGATAATCGATATGTTCAGGGCATTTTGAGGCACGTTACTTACAGGTAGATCACAGAACACCTTACGAGATATCAGGCGAACCGCCGTCAACCAAGAGAGATACCCAGGACTATATGTTGGTGTGCAGCTCGTGCAACAGGGCAAAATCTTGGTCTTGTGAGCATTGCCTCAACCGGTCAACAGAAAAATCGCCTGAGATTTGCTCTAAATGTTACTGGGCCAGCCCAGAAAACTATACATATTGCTTTGAGAGAAGCCAGGAGAATAGATATATTGTGGTATGGAGATGAGGTGGGAAGGTACGAACGACTAAAAGAGCTTGCCCAACAGGAAAAGCTGCCAATGCCTGACTTCGTGAAAAAAATTATTTCCGAGTACTTGAGCACAAATGCTTAACAGCTCGCGTGAATACAAGGCCGGGCGCGCGCATCGCTCTGTGGTCCGCTTGACGGCGGACGAAGCAAACTTTACATATTGTGGCACGATTTGTACATTACGTTCATGCGGGTAGCACAAATGCAACAAACCAAAGGTAAAGGGAAAAACGTTTTCCACGATCCTGCCGACACCCTGGAGGTCCTCCGTGACCCGGCAGCAGAGTTTACGCTCGCAATGGTCCGCAGCTTCTCAGACCTCTCACCTCAACACCTTGCCCAATTGACCGAAGACTGGCCGCACTATCCGACCGAACGCCGCCGCGCCATCGTACGGCACTTGGTCGAGGTTGGCGAGAGCAACTTCACTATGGACTTCGAGGCTGTGCATGTGCTGGCGCTCGCCGATGAGGATAAAGAAGTTCGCATCGCGGCCATCGAGGGTATGTGGGAGAACACCAGCGTCTCGCATATGCAGCGCTTGCTCGCGCTCGTCAACACCGACCCCGCCGCCGAGGTGCGCGCCGCTGCCGCGCTCGCTTTAGGCCGCTTTGTGCTTTCTGGCGAGCTGGGAGAATTCCCCGAAGACCGCGCGGTACAGGTACAAGACGTCTTGCTCGACATCCTCCACCGCGATGACGAACACCTCGACGTACGGCGGCGCGCACTTGAGGCTATCTCCAATTGCAGCCGCGAAGGGGTTGCCGGGTGGATTGAGGATGCCTATGCTGCGTCGGCCATCGAGATGCGCATTAGCGCGCTCTTTGCGATGGGGCGCTCGTGCGACGTGCGTTGGAAGCCGATTATCCTAGAAGAGCTGCAAAGCGATGAGCCGCCGATTCTTTATGAGGCCGCGCGCGCTGCCGGCGAGCTTGAGCTGCGCGAAGCCGTGCCCGACCTCGCCGACCTGCTCGTCTGTCAGGACCGTGAGCTGCAAGAGATGGCAGTCTGGGCGTTGGGCGAGATCGGCGGTGACGCGGCGATCGCGTTGTTGCAGGGAGCCGCCGAAGATGCCCCGGATGAGGCGTTCGCCGAGGCGATAGAGGATGCGCTCGGCATGGCAAACCTGCAGAAGAACATCATCCCCTTTGATCTATTCGATTTTGAGTAACTCTTGCACACACCGCACCGCAGCCGGTATCGCGGCCTCGACCGCCGGGGTGCATTGCTCCCCGAAGGTGAGGACCTCTTCTGCTTCTATGGCGACAATATCGATGTTCTCGTCGTCCGGCAGCGCTGCGCCCAGCCTACGCCCGGTGTTCAGCGCCGTTTTGAGGTTCGTATCGTGCGCCGAGGATGTGTTCAGCGTGCCGGGGAGCTGATCCATCGAGAGTTTGTAGACGCGGCCCGGCACCCCGTGCTGCGTCATGATGGCATCGACCAGGACCACACGGTCATAGCCAATCATATGCTCCATCAAGGTAAGCCCCCCGTTGCCGAGTTCGATCATATCTACGTTGGGCGGCAAGCCCGCGTCGCGTACGGCAAAGGCAACCTTAACCCCAATCGCGTCGTCGGTTAGGATCGGGTTCCCCAGCCCAATGAGAAGGGTTTTTGTATTCATGCGCCTATTATGTACGCGCGCGGGCGAAACCGCCATGTATTGCCTAATCGACTAATCGCATTCGGGGTCGCAGCCACAGCCGGGCGTGCATTCCCAATCGTAGTCACACTCACAGACCTCACATTCGGGGTCGCATTCGCAATAGGGTGTACATTTATAGTCAATATCACATTCGCACAAGCTGCAATCGGGGTCG
>CAZJBO010000188.1:0-5738 GCA_964544075.1 uncultured Anaerolineae bacterium | reverse complement strand
CCGGTGGATGTTGCGCGTCGGCCCATTCGTGCGGAGGCGTGCGGTGCGTCTGGCGATGCTGGCGGCGGCGTTGATCTTGGTCTTGCTGCTGGGCGCGGCCATCACCGGGCGGCCCGACGGCAAGCTCCACGTGGCCTTCCTCGACGTGAACGGAGGGCACGCGGTCTTCATCACCACGCCGCACGGTGCACACATCCTGGTCGATGGCGGTGCTTCGCCAACACGCCTGCTCACCGCGCTCGGCGACCGGATGCCGCTCTGGGACCGGGAGATCGCGCTGTTGATCGTGACACAGCCCAAAGATTCCCAGATGGGGGCGCTGCCGGCGTTGCTAGAACGATACCGCGTGGGGATGGTGCTCACCACAGGGCAGCCCGGCGATACCGATGCATGGCGCGCGCTGGAAGAAGCGTTCGCGGCGTCGGGTGTGTCGGTGATGCCGGTGTCCGCCGGGTATCGGGTGGCGTTGGACGATGGCGTATCTCTGGAGGTTTTGCACCCGCAAGCGCTGCCTACGGCAGACGATGAACCCAATGAGCAGGGTATGGCGCTCCGGCTCTGCTATGGCGATGCGGCCTTCTTGCTGATGCCCGACCTAACCGACCGGGCGGAGACGGCGATGCGTCGGGCGGGGGTGTGGCTGGAGGCGGCAGTGTTGCAGTTGCCTTTCGGCGGCGCGCCGTACGCGGCATCCCCGGCCTTCCTGGACGCCGTCCACCCGCAGCTGGCGGTGGTGCAGGTGGCGGTGGGCAGCGCAGAGCGCCCGGCCCCGGCGGTGCTGGATCGTCTCGCGGCGCGCCGGGTGCCGCTCTATCGCACCGACCATCACGGCACGGTGGAGATCACGTCGGATGGCGTAAAGCTCTGGGTCACAACCGAGCAGTAACGCGCGCGCTTCGGGGCCGGGCGTGTGTCGTTCGTTTGGTAAGCTCTTTGCGCCGTCTTTGGCGTAAGGTTATAATCCAATGCGTTCTAAATCAAAAATCAATACACGGATATATATTTATGGAAATCACCTGGTACGGGTTAAACTGTTTCCGCCTGACCGAACGCGGACACGCGACTATTGTCACCGACCCCTACGACATTGTGTGGGGATACCCCCCGCTTAAGCTGCGCGGCGACATCGTGACGATGAGCCGGGAGGCTTCGAGCCAAAGCTATCTGAAGTCGGTGCAGGGTGTGCAGCGTGCCGTCACCGGGCCGGGCGAATATGAAATCGGCGGCGTGTTCATCATCGGTGCGGCAATGATAAACAAACGCAGCAAGGAAGCCGATGTCTCGCGCAATGTCGCATACCTCTTTGACTTCGATGGGCTGAGCGTGCTGCACCTGGGCAATTTGGATTACGTCCCCTCGCAATCGGCGGTCGAGAAGCTGGGCGCGGTAGATATCGTGCTGGTGCCGGTCGGCGGCAACGATGCGCTCGATTCGGCCCAGGCCGCAGAAGTCGTCAGCTTATTCGAGCCTAAGATCGTGATACCGATGCGTTATAAAACGCCCCGGCTCGGCCTTGACTTCGCGCCGGTGGATAAGTTCTTGAAAGAACGTGGGGTAACCGCGCCCCTGGCCCAGGAATCGCTCAAAGTATCGCGCAGCAATCTGCCGGAGCAGACCCAGGTCGTGTTGCTTGCCAATAGACAAGATACGGCATAGCCGTGACAAACGGCACGAGGTGGGCGTTTTCTGTTGTTGTTTGTTAAGGAACGGTCTTATGCAGGTTAAGCTATTGATGACTTGGGATATCAAGTCTGGATATGACCAGGAGTATTTCGAGTTTATGGTACGCGAGTGGGTGCCCGGCATCACACGGCTGGATATGCAACCAACCGAAGCATGGCTTGCTGTGTATGGGGATTGCCCACAGATCATGAACGGATGTATTGCGAAAGACCTCGATACCTTGAAGCGCATTCTTGTCAGCGACGAATGGAGAACCCTACACGAGCATCTGATTGAGTATGTAGATAACTACCAACATAAGATTGTACACGCCACGGGTGGCTTTCAGTTTTGACTTTGATCGTGCCGCTTGTGGTAGGCACAGGGAGCAGTTTGCTACACCAACAACACACAGTGGGGAATGTGCCTTGTCTGCGCGCAACGCCTGCCGTCCCCTTTGCGCTGCGCGATACTATACAAAGCCAAATGGAATGTGCTACACTCGCCCCTTGTGTAAATTCACCGTGTATGTAACTGCTCGGCCTGAGATTAAAATCCCAGACAAAAGACAGTGCGCCGGCTAAGGCCGACCGCAGATATGCGAGACGAGTAGTATTCTTTGCCTGGCCTTTCAACGTCAGGCGTTAGGCCCGAAGGCAGAACCGGCTGAGTAGTTTTACCCATACATTACATAATTATGCCAATAGGATGACCCATGAATACCAAACGGACCCTGTTTTTTTTAATGATCCTGACAGCAGTCTTGGGCACGGCGTGCGCGCCGAGCTTTAACATGCCGACCCCTGTGCCGGCGGTACAAACTCAACTGGCCGTGATGGATGCCGAGGGCACACGCTTGCCGGGTCTATACGGTGCCTTTCTCATCTCGCTCGATGGCGTCGAACTAAAGCAAATCTATCATGGCAATAAGCTCCGCAACAACTTGCGAGTCTCGCCCGACGGTGAATGGGTGCTCTATGTAGAATATACCGCCGACCAAAACGATGACGGCTATGCCAACGACCTTGACTTCCGGAGCGCCGAGATCGGCTTGATGCGGCTAGATGGCAGCGATGCCCACACGATCACCGACGATGGCTTTATCGACATCACCCCCACATGGGCGCCGGACGGCGCACACATCATGTTTGCATCGAACCGCGATAACCAGATCGAAGAAGATGAGGATGAGTTCATCCTCGACCTGTTCGTGATGGATACCGAGGGCGAGCATATCGTCAACATCACCAACACCGCCGATGTATCCGAGGCCAACCCCAGCTGGAGCGGCGACGTGGTCGCCCTCCTCCGCCACGAGAAGGATGCAGACAAAAACGCAACCCAGGGCATCTGGATGATAGATTGCAGCCTGGATAACATGGACGAGTGCGGCTCGAATCTGCGCGTGCTCACATCGCCAACCTTTGAGGATGCCGGTGATACCTTCCATACCCTGGGCGATACCGGCCCCCGCATCTCGCCCGACGGCACGCGCGTGGTCTTCTACCGACATCGGGGCGAGGAGTGGAAGATCGGTAACATGCCCATCGGTGACTGGGACATCTACACCATCGCCGTTGACGGCGGCGCCGACACTCTGGTAAGCCAGGGCGCAGAGGCCGACTTTACGCCCAGCTGGTCGCCCGACGGCACACGCTTTGCCTTCTCGGTGATAAGCGAAGACCAGTCGAATATGAATGACATCTATGTGATTGACGTTGACGGCAGCAATCGCCACAAAGTCACCGACCTTAAGCTGCTCTTTGCCCAAATGCCGGACTGGGTCAAGGCTGAGTTCATTGAAGATGCGGAAGGCACCGAACCGTGGCTGCTCTTCGCCGGCGAGTGGGTGGATGGTGGGCAGTCTGAGGAAGAATAACATCGGGATTGTCTTAGGAGATGTAACGATGAAACGCCTGCTGATACTTCTGATCGTGCTTTCCATCTTGGCGGTGGGCTGTGGCAAATCCGCCACTGCGACGCCGCTCCCACCGGCACAAGGCCCCTCCCTGCCCACGCCGACAACCGCCGCTGCGCCATCCTCCCCCGCCCGGCTCGCACCGCTCGAAGTGCAGGCGCGGTTAGAGGGCGGCAACGTGACGCTGCTCGACGTGCGCGAACTGTACGAATGGGTTAACCCCGGCCACATCAAGGGGGCGGTCCTGATCCCGTTGGGCGAGCTTGTCGGCAGGCTCGAAGAGCTGAACCCCGACCAAGAGATCATTGTGATGTGCAACAGCGGCAACCGCAGCCAGCAAGGTATCCACATACTCCAGGCCGCCGGGTTTGAAAACCTAAACGAGCTGGCGGGAGGCATCCGCGCATGGATGGCTGCCGGGCTGCCGGTTGTGGCGGGCGAGTGAAGCGCGTAGTGTATGACCTTTAGCTATAAGCTCCTCCACACGCATAGCCGTGCCCGCGCCGGTGTCCTCACCACGCCGCACGGTCAGGTATATACGCCTGCCTTGACCTTTGTCGCCACGCGCGCCACGGTCAAGGGCATGAGAGCGCGAGATTTGCTCGAACTGGGTGTGCAACTGCTTATCGCCAACACCTATCACCTCCACCTAAGGCCCGGTGCCGAAACCGTCGCCGCGCTCGGTGGGCTGCACGAGATGATGCATTGGCCCCGCACCATCATGACCGACAGCGGCGGCTTCCAGGTGTTCAGCCTCGGTTCATCCATCCGGGATGGCGTCGGCAAGGTCGGCAACATCTTCCCCGGCGATGACCGCAGCGCCGCGCAGCGCACGAAGGGGCGGCAGAGCTTGGTCAAGATCAGCGAGGCAGGCGTCGCCTTCCGCTCGCATATCGACGGCTCACGCCAGATGCTAAGCCCCGAAGCCTCGATACAGATACAAGCCCGCCTCGGCGCGGATATAGTCGTAGCTTTCGATGAGTGTACATCACCGCTCGACGGGTACGAGTATACGAGAAGCGCGATGGAGCGCACGCACCGCTGGGCCGAACGCAGCCTGGCGGCCTTCGAGCAGCATAACAATGGAGCACAGCGGCTTTATGGCATCGTGCAGGGCGGCGCGTATGAGGATTTGCGCGCGGCCAGCGCCGAGCGGATCGCGGGGCTGCCGTTCTGGGGCTATTGCATCGGCGGGAGCCTGGGCAAGAGCAAGGCCGATATGTTCGACATCCTCGACTGGACCTTGCCGCGCCTGCCGGCAGAGAAGCCGCGTCACTTGCTCGGCATCGGCGAGGTGGAGGATATATTCCAGGGTGTGGCACGCGGTGTCGATACCTTCGACTGCATCATACCGACACGCTGGGCACGTAACGGTTGGCTGATGCTCTCGCCGCGCGCCGCCCACGCCGAATATCCCGACGACCCAACGCCTAAACATCACCTCAACATCTTGAACGCCAAACATGCCGCTGCGCACGCTGCACTCGACGCATTCTGCGACTGCCCCACCTGCCAAAGCTACTCACGTGGGTATCTACGCCACCTCTTCAAGACGAAAGAGATGCTGGGCTATACTCTGGCGACCATCCATAACATACGCTATTACACGCGGTTGATGGCCGAGCTTCGGCAGGCGATCGCCCAGAACGCGCTGGCGTCTCTATATCAGAGCTACACCGGGCATACCCTCGCATCTACGGTTCCAACCGCAGGCTAGGGTGGCGTGTCGGCTGCTTTTCCCTTCTAAGCACAGCAAAGCCCCCACATAGAGCAGGTGAACAGATACCGGGATTTGCCCCCTGTTGCCTCCCCTTGTCTTATAGTTGATTGCAATTTGTACATATTTTGTCACACCCATGCAGCGCGCAGCTTTCCCTACTATAGAGCAATGCTATAGTAGGGATATCATAGGGTTGCCAAAGGGTGTCAGCATAGAAACCGTCCGGTAAAAATAGGGTAAACCCTTATAGTAAAGTTACGGTTAAGTTGCGATGGGAACAGCGTCTCATTAAATATCGATAAAATGCCACCCGGCAAGCCTCGGCGCACCACTTCCCTGATTGCGCAAATAGGTGTAGAATAATCCGCGACCCCCCGCAAACGTAACCTAAAGCACATAGGTGCATATTCGATTCCTGAGTTGAAGGAGCGGGAGTAT
>CAZJBO010000187.1:0-5742 GCA_964544075.1 uncultured Anaerolineae bacterium | reverse complement strand
GTTCATCGATGCGCAGACGCCCGGCGCGGTGCATGAAGACTGGTACCGTTGGGAAGATGACCCCGATACCCGACGTGGCCCCTGGAATCAACCTGTCTGGCATCGCAGCGGCGATCGTTATTACTACGGCGTCTTCTGGAGCGGGATGCCCGACCTCAACTACGAGACACCGGAGGTGACCGAGGCCATGTACGAGGTGGCGCGCTTCTGGCTGGACGAGATGGGTGCGGACGGCTTCCGTATGGACGCGGTGAAGTATCTGTATGATGAGGATGGCATCTTCGAGAACATGCCGGAGACCCACGAATGGCTACATGACTTCAACGCTTTCACGCATGATGTCAAGCCCGACGCGCTGACGGTCGGCGAGGTATGGAACTCGACCCAGATCGCAGCGCCCTATGTTGTGAATGAGGAAGTTGACCTGGTGTTTGAGTTTGACTTGGCGGAGGCAATGTTGATGGCGGCGCGCTGGGGCAGCGCGAACATGGTCATCGATACACAAGCGGACGTGGTCGATGCCTACCCACGCGGGCAGTATGCGGCGTTCCTGACCAACCACGACCAGAACCGTGTGATGAGTATGATGCGGGGTGACGTGAACGGCGCGAAGCTGGCAGCTTCGCTGCTGCTGACGCAGCCGGGGGTGCCGTTCATCTACTATGGCGAAGAGATCGGCATGAGCGGCACGGGCGATCATGAGAACATCCGCACACCGATGCAGTGGGACGCCGCACCTGATACGGCAGGCTTCACCGACGGGACCCCGTGGGAGGGGCTGGCGGGCGATCTGGATACGGCTAATGTGGCGGTACAGACCGTCGCCTCCGATTCTCTGTTGAACCACTACCGCGCGCTGATCCATCTCCGCAACGCGCACCCGGCCTTGCGAACCGGCGCCTTCATCCCTGTGGAGAGCGATACCAGCACACTGTATTGCTTCGTGCGCGCGGCAGAAGAGGAAACCCTCATAGTTATAATCAATATGAGCGGCAAAGAACAGAGTGCCTATACCCTGACTCTGGCCGCCGGCCCGTTCGAGGGCACGCCGGGCGGCGCGCTTACCGTAAGCCCGGAAGGGGAGACGCTGTTGGCGCTCAATGCCGAGGGCGGCTTTGATACGGTGGGGACGCTGCCCATCTTGACACCGTATAGCACTACGATTCTACAGTTTGTGCCCTAAAGCCTCAGCCCGCCCACGCCATGCCAAAATCCCGCCGGGGCTATATAATAGAAAGACTTCACCTCTCGTCATGTGCATATGCAAGTGTTTTAACGGAGATAAAAAGCGTGACCAATAAACCTACCCCGCCCCAACAGCGCGGGCGCAAACAAATCAAGATAGAAGTACCGACATCTCTGACCGCCACCTATGCCAACTTTGCTATGATCGTGCACACCGGCTCGGAGGTGATTATCGACTTTGCGCAAGTTTTGCCGAACATGCCAAAGGCGCGCATACAGACCCGTATCGTGCTCACGCCCACCAACGCGAAGTTGCTATACAAGGCGCTGGGCGATAACCTGGCGAACTATGAGAAGAAGTTCGGGACGATCAAAACCCCGCCCACCCTGGCCGAATATCTCTTCAGCACCATTGTGCGTGGGCACGAGGAGAGTGAGGCGAACGAAGACAGCGACGACGGTCCCGACGACCTTGTATAGCACGTTAACCCAGGGATAAACATGAACTCACTACATGCTCAGATCGAAGCCTTATGCGAAGACATCCGGCCCACCCTTGCCAAGAAGGAACACGCGCGCAACGATGCGATCCAACAGTCGCGCTTGCTCATACGACAGTGTGCTAACACCATCCGGGCCGTGCACCGCCACGAGTGGGACTTGGTCGATGCGCGCTTGGTCGAGCTGCGTGCAAGCGCCAACGTTATGATCGATGCGTTACAAGACCATCCCGATCTTTACTTCGCCGGCTATACAAAAGACGCCTTGAAGGAATATGCCGAAGCCTTCCTCACATATGCGATGGTGCGCGACCAACCCCTCCCCTCGCCGGCAGAGCTGCGCATCGAGCCGGATACCTACCTCAACGGCTTGGCCGAGGCCGCAAGCGAGCTGCGCCGCCATGTTCTCGACCTGATCCGGCGTGATGACATCGGCGATGAGGCCGAGCGGATGCTCGCGATGATGGATACGGTTTATAGTTTGTTGATGACCTTCGATCAAAGCGACGCGGTAACCGGGGGCTTGCGCCGCCGGCTCGATCAGCTGCGCGGGGTGCTGGAGCGCACGCGCGGCGACCTAACCCTCAGCTTGCGTCGGCAGCGCTTGCCAAGGGCGCTCGAAAGCCACACGCTGAGCTTGCAAGATATCGAGGCACAATAGAGGTAACGATGGCAGCGGAAGATGACCGCGACGATGGCGGCAGCGATATCATCCGTGCCAGCGACGTAAGCCGGTATGTGTATTGCAACCGTGCTTGGTGGTATGACCGCGAGGGCTATACGTCTATCAACATTGCCGAGATGCAGCAAGGCACACGCTACCATACGCGGCACGGGCGCTTTGTCCGGGCGATGCAGCGCATTGCGTTGATCGCGGCGCTGCTCATCATCGCCGCCGTCTTCATGGCGGCGGTTTACTTCCTACAGCTTGCAGCCGGAGCGGGCGGATGAGCATAGAGATAGTCTTAGGACTGCTGGCTGTGGGGCTGTTCTTGATGGTGCTGGCAAAGCTGGGACGGCGGGCAAGCGGCGTGCCGCCCGGCGAGGTGGTATATAGCGATACCGGCGCAGAGCACAAGCAAGAGAAGCCGCTCTATTCGGCGCGCTACCACATCACCGGGCGGCCTGATTACCTGGTGCGGAAGGACCAATACCTCATCCCCATCGAGGTGAAGAGCGGGCGCGGCCCTGAGTATCCGTATAAAAGCCACATCTTGCAGCTGGCGGTCTATTGCTTACTTGTGGAAGAAGTATATGGGCGGCGCCCGCCCTATGGCATCATCCGTTATGCAGATTGCATCTTCGAGGTTGACTATACAAACAAGCTCAAGCGTGAGCTGTTGGCGGTGCTGAAACAGATGCGGTCCGATATGCATGTGGATGATGTACCACGCAGCCACGACCAAGCGGCGCGCTGTGCGCGCTGCGGGTATCGCAACGAATGTGACGATAGTTTGGCAATGCCGGAGGTCGGGGCAGACTTTTAGGCTGTGGGGGGCGGTTCGTCGGCTTCGGTATCCGGACCGGAGGAGGACTCAAGCTCGTCTTCGTCTTCCCACGAGACAATCCAGATACACGCCCCTGCCACCAGCACAGTCGCCGTGACGAGCGCGAACCATTGGCCGAACTCCAAGCCCACGTCGCGTGCTTCAAAGAGCAGGATCACGACCATGCCGACGGATAAGAAGAGCCAGGCCGCCAGGCGCGGGTAAGCATCTGCCCACTGCACCAGGCTGCCGATGAATGGGGCTTGTTTCAAACGGTCAATAAAAGTATCCACAGGCTACCTCATAAATTACAGTGGTTTGAGCACGCGCTCGGCGCGCAGCTTCTTTGCATAGATTTCGGCGCCGTCGGGCTTGGCACTTTGGGCAGATTCGCGCCAGGCCGGGACCTTGATCTCGGCGATCTCTTTGTGTTCATAGCCCTGGGCGATGAAGGCTTTGATCGTATCCTCTGTGGTGTTGGGCGCGAGGAAGAAGAACGCCACTTCGCTTTCCAGCGAGTGGGAGTTTTCTTCGACCGCCTGGGTGAGGCCCTGTACGACCGGTGCGGGGGGTGCGCCGGGCATGATGTACACTTCGTCCACGCCTGTGATGAGGTTCTCGACCTGCATCCCCGCGACGCCTACGATCTGGTTATTGGCCTCGGCCAGCAGATAGGCTTTCTCACCGAAGGCCATCATCACATCCATGCGGCTGACCGGTGCATTCTTGAACTTGCTCAAGATTTCGGCGATCGCATCGGCGTTACGCGGGGTGCCGCGCCGCACAACAACCTCGCTTATCTGCATGGTCGGCACAGCTGATGACGCCGGTTTCGGGGATGGTGTTACCTTTACCGTGGTCACCCTCTCCGCTTCGGGTGGGCGGCCCGCAATGACCGGGAGTTTGTTCCACTCGGCCTGCACCAGCGCCCATATCTGCTCTAGCGAGCCGTCGTTCTTAAGCACTACGTCGGCGCGTTCTAGCTTTTCCTTCTGCGGCGATTGCACCTGCATATACATGCGCGCCGCCCTTTCGGGCATCTTGCGCTTGGTGACCAAGCGGTGGAACATAACCCGTTGCGGGGCATCGACTACCCAGATCGCGTCTACGTCTTCGCCATATCCAGCTTCGAGCAGCTTGATTGCCTCGATCACGACCACTTTGCGTGTTGTGCGCCCCACAAGGACGTTAATTGCATGGCGGACGATGGGATGCGTAATACGTTCAAGCCGTGCCAGCGCATCGGGGTTGGTGAAGACCATCCGTGCCAGAGCAGCTCGGTTGATGCTGTTATCCGGTTTCAGAATCTGACGGCCAAAGTTTTGGACAACCGGTTTATAGGCAGGCGCGCCTATCGACATTGCCTGGCGTGCTAAACCATCGGCATCTAGGCTGAAAGCGCCTAAATGTTCTAGCATCTTGCGGACAAGGCTTTTGCCGGTTGCAATGTTGCCCGTAAGGCCGATTACATATTTGTCAGGCCAACGACCCACAACGACCCTCCCCCGTTAATTTTAGAACACTTGCCATTGTAGCCTGATGCTCTACCATACGCAAGCGGTAGTATTCATCATTCATCTACGATCGCAAGCGGTATCTTGAGTGCGCAGCTTTTTACCGGGGTGGAACTAAATTGACGTGCATCTGTGCAGCGTGAGCCTTGCCGGCCCTCACTACCCAACCAGCCATCCCCGATCATGGAGCCACATTATAGCGCCTTTACCCGTCCAATAACATATCGGGATCATGCCGACGACAGTGCAGCCTATAAGAAAAAAGGCGAGAAATTTAATAGCCTCACCAACTGTCCCTTCTCCGTATTGAGCGAACCATCCCCAACCTTTTAAGCCTAGAGAAACATCAATGACGAAAAAAACTATCCCCAAGATGACGATGGGAGAGTCCAATGGCATTGTGAAAATCCTGATGAAGATAGCCCAGAGAAATGCCCCTAACAAGAAAAAGGCAATGTGGAAAGGAATAGTAGTGCTTTGCTTGGGTTTCGATTTCCTGGCGGCGACGTGCAGCGCTGCTTTAATGGCAGCCACCCTCAAATCCTCGTCTGAGTCCACGGCTGCAGCCGCGAGCGCATCCGCCGCCCGCGCATCGCCGACCCGCCCCAACGCTTCGGCGGCGCTCCGGCGTACATCCAGATCATCCTGGGAACTCAACGCCTCTATCAATCCTTCGATGTTGCTTTCAGCTTCCATGTTCTCAATATCGGTCAGTTCATAGGTCGGCATTTTATATCCCCTCCATAAATACAAATGCGCAACGTACAACTATATTCAGCATACGATATGCCGGTATTGTTAGCAAATCCTTTGGTATCTATTCGCGGGGAGAGGCGAAAGGGCGAACTTTTTGCGCTCCGATGCGTGCGTGTATAATACGTGTATTACGGCCTCGCGCGCAAGGAACACACAACATGTCTGACATCACCGAACTGCAGAACCGGCTAAATGCATTGCTCGAAAGCGAAAAGACGCTCCAGACGCTGCGTGGTCAGGGAATCCCTGTCGGCGAAGGGCTTGAAGATGTCCGGCGGCAGATTGCCGACATCAAGGTCG
>CAZJBO010000186.1:0-5752 GCA_964544075.1 uncultured Anaerolineae bacterium | reverse complement strand
ACATCTAGCCCTCGGCGTCTATCTCAATCATATCTCTGCCGTCCGGCAGCCGCAGCCGTTCTAGCGTGTATGCTTCGTATAGTCCTAGCAAGATGTGGTGATCGCCAGGTGGCAGTGGCAGTGTGTACATATCCATCGTACGTGCCCCGGCCTCCCATAGGCTGCTCGGATACCCCCCCGGCGGCGCGTCGATCTGTGCGGCAAGCTCTCCCTCGGCGTCGAACACATGCACGAACACTTTTAGGTCGGTGGGCGGCGGGACCTGCGCCTCCCAGTATAGCGCGAGTGTTCCCGTGTCCACATCCAGCGTGTAACCATAGAGCTTCAGTTGTGCCCCGAAGGTGACATCGGTATGCACGGTGGGTTCGGAGTTGGGCGGTGCAGGTGGTGCGAGCATCACTCGGCCTATGCGGTAGATATGATCGTTCTGTCTTACCTCCACCGTGGCAGGCCGGGGTGGGAGTGTGTCCGCGCCCTGTACATCGATATCGAAGATCCAGGCAGCCGCGCCGCGTTCTGGGCTGGGCACGGCGCGCGAGACGTTGGTATAGACGTTTGTTTCGTTGAACACTTTGAGGTCCCACCATGCCGGCGCAACTCCATACCAACGCAGCGTCAGGCGCAGCCGACCATCCTGTACCGTGCGGCTGTGTATGTCGAGTGCGGGTGTATCCAGCGGCGAGATGAGGGTCGGCGCTGCGTCGGGCGGGAAGGACGCTGTGCTCAACGCTCGTTGGTATGCTACCTCTGCCTCGGCGCTGCGGCCTTGTTCCATATACAGCGCATAGAGCGCTGCCGTGCCCCAGAAGCCGCCCGCCGTGCGGTAGTGGGCCTCGGCATGGTCCGGGTCGGCCTGCCCCAGGTATATCCAACCCTCAGCGCCCGCGCCCGCATTGATCGCGGCGCGGTAGGCAGAACGTGCTGCCGCCATGTCGCCCGCCGCCATCGCTAGGTGACCGCGCAAGAGGTGATAGAGGTCAGCGTTCTCGCCGTCGGCATGGAAGGCCGCGAGCGCCGCTTCGGGTTTGCCCAGTGTGGTATACAGTGTGCCGATCTGCCGTCGGTCGGTGGGACGACGATAGGCGTCGGGGATGCTTTCTAGCACATATAGAGCCGAACCGGGGTCGGCCCGGCGGTCGAGCAGGCGCGCGGCCAGTATGCGTGCGTCATCTGTGGTGTGTGGTGTGTGTGTCCATGCCGTGAGTGCATCCGCCGTCTGTGTGGGGGTGAGCTTTTCAAGGTAAGGTGTGTCTAGGGCCGCGCGCAGTGTACCCAGCACTTCGAGTGCCTCGGCCTCGCGCGCTTGCGCCCAGAGCGCGGCTGCCAGACCCATGCGTACGTTAGCGTCGTTGGGGAAGGTGTCCAGCAGGTTGCGGTAGAAGTCTTCGGCGCGGGCCGGGTCGCCGCTCTGCAATAAGGTATAGGCCAAGCCATACTTCGCGTAGTTGTTGTCGGGTGCGCGTACCAGCGCTTCGGCGAAGCGTGCCATCGCCGTGTCCCAGCTTGCATCGTCTCCCGGCGGTGTGATGCCCGCGCTCTGCAATGGCAGGGTGTCTAGCGTGCCTTCGAGCTGTGCGACGATGCTCATTGCGTGGTCGGTGGGGGTGTAACGCCACTTGAAATGTGACATGTAAATGAGGTAGTGAGGGGTCTCTTGCATCAACGTGCAGATGTCCGCGTGCATTTTCATGTAGGTGTGCTGAGGGCTGCCGCGCGGCACGACGATGTAGTATGCCTTTGTATCGTGCAGCATGGCGATGTAGTCTTCGCCACCCCAGGGGTTTTCATAGAAGGCTTTGCTTGCATAGAAGTGTGTCATTGCGTTAGAGACGTATATGTTGCTGAGGTTCATGTAGAGGTAGATGCTTTCCTCTGTGGGTGCCAAGACACGCTGTCCGGGCAGCACCAGGGTTTGCAACGCCTCCACCAGTTCGTCCATCGCGGGGGTGCTGCGCGCAGCGTCGGCAGGCCGCCGGGCGAGGTTGAATAGCTCGGCATGGACCGCGCTGTACCCTTGTGTCAGCAGCGCCAGCACGATGAGCAGCGGCAAGATTCGGACGGCCCATATTAGGGGGGCCGGAGCCTTAGGTTGAGGGCTTACATTCTTTAAGTCCTTAACCTTCGCCTCGACCAAGTGGCAGGCATAGGCCAGCGCAAGGCCAGTCGGGAGGAGCCAGAGCAGGCGGTCCATGAGGAGGGGATGGATGATGGCGGCAACCAGGGTCGCAAGGTAGGGTGTGTATCCGGCGATGAGTGGGAAGAGCGTTGCTGCCCCGATGTAGCGCGCGGTGCGGTCGTGCCGGGCGCGGCGCAGCATGAGCAGGCCGAGCATGGTGCCGGTGAGGATCAGCGGTGGGGTGAGGTGCGCCGGGTGCAATATCCAGTCGCCTCGGTCGTTGATGTGCAACATCATGTTGGTGCCGAAGTGTTGTGGGAAGGCGTCCCAATTGGACATGGTGTTTTCTTTGAGCCGCCGGATGATTTCGTGCATGGGCAGGATGGCGAAGGGCAGCATTGCCAAGCCGCCCCATATCAGGGTGCGCAGTGCGCGGCGGCTGGGGTGTGTCAGGAAGCCGAGGGTTAGGTAGCCGCCCACGATCATGAGGTATTGCCCAAAGCCCAGTGGGTGTGTGCCGACGACGGCTATCATTACGATGATGACCAAGAGCCAGCCTAAGGTATGGGGGCAAAGCCCCCATGCCCGCAAGTGAGGCTTAAGGCCTCCGGTGTTCTTTTGGGGGCGCGGCTGGGAGGTATCCAGCAGATAGAGTGTGAGGGTGATCGCGGGGAGCACGAAGAGGTAGGCGTTCATGGTGTGGTCGGCGTCGAGGTTTTGGAGCAAGCGGTTGTCGTCGAGGTGGTTGATGTGGCTTAGGTAACCCATATCGACCGTATCGTAGAACGCCACGGCCAGCGTGAACAGGAGCGATAGGTAGGCGGTATCGCTGCGTTGTGTGACCTGATATGCCAGCGCAAACAGAGCGACGAAGGCCATGAGCATAAGCGGTCCCGGCGAGACGCGCTGGGTGAGGTCGTAGCTTTCGAGCTGTCCTGTCCATGCGATGAGTGCTTGTTGATAGACCCAAGTGCCGCCTCGGTATGCTTGTGCTGTAGTGGGATAGTCGCGCATGTGCTGGATGCGGTAGGCATAGCTAACGGTCTCGCTGCGCAGATCGATGCTATCGTGGAGGTGGAACGCGGCAAAGCTGATTATCACCGCGCCCAGCACCGGTAGGGTGACGAGGGTGTAGACGATTAGTCGGGGCGATGTGCGGGGGCGCTCCGAGGTGGTGTCTGTCGCGCGGTGTGGTCTCCGGCAAGTCCACAGCAGCGCTATGCTTTGCCATACCGCATGGATGTAGAGCAGCGCGGGGAAGCCGAGGCGGTGGGTGTAGTTTGCGATGAGGATAGGGAGGGCAAGCGCGCCCGTGCCCACCGCAAGGCCGATTGAGAAGCGCGCGGTGGGGTGGAGGCGGGCGTGTGGCAGCAGGAGCCGGATGAGGAGGAGGCCGGGCAGGATGAAGAGGGATATATAGGCAAGTGTGTATGATGCAAGGCCGGGGTAGGGCAGCTTTGCCCCGTGTGCTAAGCCTAGTTGCAGCAGGATGTTGAGCGCCGACAGCGCGGGAAGGAGTTTCCTTGTCATGTGTTCCGGATGCCTCAGGCCGTGGTTGAACGTAGGAAGACATCGCCGGGGCGTCGGAGGTTGAGGCCCCGGTTAAGAATAACACGTTGGTTGCGCCGACCCAAAGAGTGAATAAGCATGATCTATGCGGTGGCGTCTGGGGTTCAGCCCCAGGCGTCCAGCCATGCTTGGAACATAAGCACGTTCCACAATTGATATTGTCGGTTCCGTCGCCCACCGAGATGTTGTTTGAGCATCTCTTGGATGGGTGCGGGGTCGAGGTACCCTTCGTGTCGCAGCCGCGCCGGGGCGAGCAAATCTTCTGCCCACCCGCGCAGCGGACCGCGCAGCCACGCATCAAGTGGGATGGCAAAGCCCATCTTAGGGCGCTCGACCAGTTCCGGCGGCACGTAGTTGTACAGCACCTGCCGCAGCAGCCACTTGCTCTGGCCGTCTTTGCGCAGCATCGACATAGGTAGCCTCCATGCAAAGGCTACCACGCGGTGATCCAGCAGCGGCACACGCGCCTCAAGGCTCACTCCCATGCTGGCACGGTCCAGCTTCGTGAGGATGTCGCCGGGGAGATAGCCGATGGTGTCGAGATACATCATCTGTTGCGTTAGGTTGGGTAGGGCAGGCCAGGCGTCGGCGGGCGGCTCGGTCACGCCGGGTAAGAGCGCGGTGGGCTGTTGCCAGGTTGAGACTAGGTGGCGGTACATGTCCTGTGCGCCGTCCTGCATGAGCACTCCCGCGAGCTTGTGCAGCCGGTCGCCGGGCATTTGCTGCGGTCTGCGGATGGGCAATGCTCGGTATAGATGGTCCCATGTGCCGGGCGCGAGCCGGGTGAGCAAGCGCGCCGCGCCGCGCCGCAGTGTGCGGGGTATCCGGCCCATCTGTCCGATTAGGCGGTGTCGGTTGTATCCGGCGAAGAGTTCGTCGCCGCCATCCCCGGAGAGGCTAACCGTAACGCGGCGGTGTGCCAGCTCTGCGACAAGTAGGGTGGGGATTTGGGAGGCGTCGGAGAACGGCTCGTCATAGAGGGTGGGCAGGCGTGGTATGACGGCGCGTGCTTCTTCGGGCGAGATGTAGAGTTCGGTATGGTCGGTGCCGAGGTGTGCCGCGATCTGTCGGGCGTATGGTGCTTCGTCGTATTCGGCGCTTGGGTTGCCGATGGTGAAGGTCTTCACGGGGTAGTTGCTCTGGGCTTGCATGAGCGCGGTCACGGTGGATGAGTCTATGCCACCGGAAAGAAAGGCCCCTAGGGGGACATCGGCGACCATGCGCATTTGCACTGCACTGCGCAGTAGGCGGTCGAGCGCGGCGGCGGCATCGGCGGAGCTGCCCTTGAAGGGCATGCCGACACCTTGTTCGGCGATGCTTTGTAGGGTCCAGTAGGGTTCTATCGTTGGGGTGGAGTGGGGGGTGTTGGGTGTCAGGGTGAGGATGTGACCGGGCATGAGTTTATGCAGCTCGGCATAGATGCAGTGGGGTGCGGGTATGTAACTGTAGCGTAGATAGAGGGCGAGCGCTGCGCGGTTGAGCGGAGCGGAGAATGCCGGGTGGGTGCGGATGGGTTTCAGCTCGGATCCAAAGACGAAGTGGTGGCCGAGCCGCCCGTAGTAGAGAGGCTTGATGCCCATGCGGTCCCGCACCAGGTGCAGGGTGCCGGTATGCCGGTCCCAGAGCGCGAATGCAAACATGCCGTTGAAACGTGTCACGGCTTGCCGTAAGCCCCAGAGCTTGATCCCGGCCAGGGCAACCTCGGTGTCCGAGCTACCCCGGAAGCGTTGGCCTTGCGCTTCGGCCTCGGTGCGGAGCGTGGGATAGTTGTATATCTCGCCGTTGAAGACGATGACATAACGCCCATCGGTTGACTGCATGGGTTGGCGTCCGGTTGTGCTCAGGTCGATGATGGCGAGCCGCCGGAAGCCCAGCGCTATACCGGCGCGCGGGTCGGTCCAGGTATCCCGGTCATCGGGGCCACGCCGGGTCATGGTGTCTGCCATGCGCGTGATGGTCGCCGTGAGGGTTTCGTCTGGTGTGCTGCGGGTCAGGTCGATGCAGCCGGTGATGCCGCACATGGGTGTTCCCCTCCTTACTTGGTGAATTGAGTCTATGTGCCTGCGG
>CAZJBO010000185.1:0-5756 GCA_964544075.1 uncultured Anaerolineae bacterium | reverse complement strand
AGGTCGGCTTGGGCCGACGGCTTTATTAGCCTGGGGTTTCAACCCCAGGCGCGCCAGGCGCGCCAGGCGGAATTTCGAGCGTTTGCTCGCAAGCATCGCAGTGATAGTGCGTATCGTCGAGCGCGCGCATCCGGCGCCCGCAAGCGCAGACATAACCGATAAGGCGGGCGGGGTTGCCGACGACGAGTCCGTGATCGGGCACGTCTTTGGTGACAACCGCACCGGCCCCCACGAGCGCCCATCGTCCGACCGTGACGCCGCAGACAAGCACGGCGTTCGAGCCGATGGCAGCGCCATAGCAAACGCGCGTCTGCGTGATCTCCCAATCGTCGCCGCTCTTGAGCGCGCCGTCTGGCGTGATGGCGCGCGGGGTTTTGTCGTTGGTGAAGACAGCGTGGGGTCCGACAAAGACACCATCCTCAATGGTCACGCCGTGGTAGACCGAGACATAGTTTTGTATCTTGACACGGTCCCCGATGTTGACGCCGGTATCGACGAATACACCGCGCCCGATGATACATTGTGTACCGATATTAGCGCCGTGCCGTACCTGTACCAGGTGCCAGACCGAGGTGCCTTCGCCGATTGTGGCGCCCTCTTCGACCGTAGCGCTGGGATGAATGTACATAAAACGTTGGCCTTTGTTGGTAATTTAGCGCGGCAGAATTATACCGCTAGAGCGGAGCAATACAAAGCACGACGCGGAAGAGTTGGGGGGCCTGAAGGCGCGGAGGTATGGGGTTAAAATCCCCGGCTGTGCCACTTTTTGCCATTCCGTCTTGACACCGAAACGTTTTGGATGTACTCTTAGGTTAATCCAAAACGTTTCGGATCACCCCCAGGCATACAACGAAAACGGGAACAGGTCGATGCGGGTTACGCTCAAAACCATCGCACAAAAAACCGGTTACTCGGTCACCACAGTCTCACGCGCGCTGGCCGGCTACGATGACGTCGCCGAAGATACGCGCCGGCTCATTCTCGCAACCGCAAAACAACTCGAATATCGTCCCAACGACGCCGCCCGCCGTTTGCGCTTCCAACGCGCCGACACGATCGGCCTGATTATCCCAACCTTCGGCCCACGCTTCTCCGACCCCTTCTTCATCGAGCTGCTAACCGGCATCGGTGACCAAGCCGCCGCGCATCACTTTGGCTTGCTCGTCAGCATCCAGGCGCCCGGCCCCGGCGAGATCGAGGCCTACCGACGCATGGAAGGAGGGCGCGTTGATGGCTTGATCGTAGTGCGCACCCGCCAACATGACCCACGCATCCGTTACCTCTGCCAGACCAAGACACCTTTCGTCGCTTTTGGCCGCTCCAATGGTAGAGCAGACTTCCCATACGTAGACGTAGGCGGCGAGCAAGGTATGCGCGAGATGGTGCAACACCTTATAGACCAGGGCCACCGGCGCATCGGTTACGTCGCGCCGCCGCTCGACCTGAACTTCTCGCGGCACCGCATCGCCGGATACCGCGCCGCCCTCGAAGCCAACGGCTTGCCATATACCGCATCCTTCATCATCCCCGGCGACATGACACGGCACGGCGGTACCAAGAGCGCCAGGCGTCTGCTTGACATCACCCCGCCGCTAACCGCCATCCTTGCGGGCAACGACTTAATGGCGTTTGGCGTCATACAGGCCGCACGTGCGCGCGGCCTGACGGTCGGTAGCGATCTCGCAGTCGGCGGCTTCGACGACATCCCCGGCGCCGAATATTCCCATCCTCCCCTTACCACAATACGCCAGCCCGTCTATCAGATCGGCCTCCAGGTCTGCGATATGTTAATCAAGGTTGTGCGGGGCGAGCCGCTGCAGCAGCAGCATATCTTGCTTAAGCCCGAACTGATTATCCGTGCCTCGACCGGCGGTATCATGGTCACATAAAGTGGCAAGATGCACTTACCCATATAGCGGAAAAGGAGGTGGTGCCGAGAAACCAAAACGCGAAACACCCCACCACAAAACATCGGGTGGCTTGACAAAGCCTGAGCCTTTGCACCAATAATCTATATAAGAGGAGAAGACAAATGAAACGCAGCCTGTTTATCCTTGTGCTGGTTACCCTCTTGGCCGCAATGCCGGTCCTCGGCACCGCCGGGCAAGAAGACGTGACCCTTCAGTTCTGGAGCACCGAGACCCAACCCGCCCGCGCCGAAAAAACTCAACTGATTATCGAGAAGTTCACCGAGGCAACCGGGATCAAGGTCCAGCTCGTGCTCACCAACGAGAACACGCTCGACAGCCTAATGGCCGCGAACATGGCCGCCGGCACCCTGCCCGACGTGATCTTCCACCCGGTAGATTTCACCGCCGCCTGGTATGCCCAGGGCATCCTGGACGCCGACGCTGCCACAACCGTCATCAATGACCTGGGGGCCGAGACGTTCGGCGGCCTAAACTTGGTCACAACCGCCGACGGCAACTATGCCGCCGTCCCAACCGATGGTTGGGGCCAGCTCCTAATCTACCGCGCCGACCTCTTCGAGGCCGCCGGGCTTGAAGCACCGACGACCTTTGAGGCCATCGAGGCCGCCGCCGCCGCGCTCAACGACCCCGACAACAACTTCTACGGCATCACCGCCGCCACCGACGCCAGCGAAGTCTTCATGCAACAAACTTTCGAGCACTTCGCGATCGCCAACGGCGCGCAGCTAACCGATGACGAAGGCAACGTGACCCTCGACTCGCCGGAGATGGCCGAGGCGCTCGATTTCTACGGTAACCTGCTGGCGAGCTATGGCCCACCAGGAGCGTGTGGCGTTGTCTGCACCCGCGCGACTTACTTCGCAGGGCAGGCGGCCATGATCGTATGGTCACCCTTCATCCTCGACGAGATGGCCGGCCTCCGCGACGCCGCGCTGCCCAACTGCCCGGAGTGCGCAGATAACCCTGCGTTCTTGGCCGAGAACAGCGCAATCGTCCCCGCCTTCACCGGCTTCAGCGGCGAAGCGCCCGCGCAGTATGGTCAGGTCAGCAATATGGGCATCACCATGAACGCCGAGACCGAAGCGGCCATCCAGTTTGTCGAGTTCTGGCTGAGCGATGGCTACCTCGACTGGCTGGCGGTATCGCCCGAAGGCAAGTTCCCTATGCGTCAGGGCACGCCCGACAACCCGACTATGTACATTGATGGCTGGAGCCAGCTGGAAACCGGTGTTGACCGCCGCGCACCTCTGAGCGACTTCTATAGCGCCGAAATCCTGCAAACTCTCATTGAGGGTGCGACAGGCTTCGACCGCTGGGGCTTCGCACAAGGTCAGGGCGAGCTGGTCAGCGGCGTTTACACCGAGCTGCCTATCCCGGTCAACCTCCGCGAGGTGATCGATGGCGCGATGACCGGTGAAGAAGCCGCCGCCGAAATCCAAGCATGGGTTGAAGAAATCCAGGCCGCGCTCGCAGAAGAATAACCTTTTAGGACATCTCGCATAAATGGGAGCCGGGCCACAGGTGGCTCGGCTCCACGCTACTTAGGGGGAGACCATGACCGGTTATTCCACACTATCCGGCTTCAGCACGGCGGAGTTGACCGCATATGTGCTTATGTGGGCAATCTTTGGTGCGCTGCCGGGCTTCTACCTCTTCTATGCAAACAACCGTAACCCACGTACCGGGGCGAGCATCGGCGTCATCGTTGGCGTTGCGCTGGGGTGGATGCTGGCCGCCTTCGACACGCAGTTGGAAATCTCAACTCTGAGCAGCACCGTAATAATATTGTGGCTCACCGCGCTTTTGCTTGCCTTTATCCTGCCGCGCGGCGACCATAAGAGGCTGGTCTCTTTGCAACAGAGCATTGCCGACCTTGCCTATGGTCTGCTCTTGCCGACCTTTATCCTTGTCTTTGCCATCGTTATCTTCCCCATGATCTGGAACTTGGTGTTTTCGCTGCGCCCGATCCGGATGCGCGACCTGCAGGCCGTCGATATTTTCAGCCTAGATGGGCTTGGGCTGAGGAACTTCGAGCGTGTGTTCGCGACACGCGGCGGGCAATTTTGGCACATCATGGGGACGACCTTTTTCTACACCTTCTCCGGCAGCTTGCTTGCGATCTTCTTAGGCTTGGTCGCTGCGTTGGTGGCAAAAGATGCCTTCCCTGGGCGTGGTATCTTCCGGGGTTTTATGCTCTTTCCCTACATCGCGCCCGTTATATCGCTGGCCTTTATCTGGGATATGATCCTAAATTCGCGCTTTGGCCTTGCCAACGAGGTTATCTCCGCCCTGGGGGGGACCCGTATAGACTTCCTCACGACCAAAGGTTGGGCGCTCTTGATGATTATCTTGTTCCAGGGCTGGCGATACTTCCCGTTTGCCTTCCTATTCATCCTCGCCCGCATCCAGGCGATCCCGGAGGATATGTACGAGGCCGCAAAGGTGGACGGGGCAGCGCCCAGCGAACGCCTCTGGTACATCACGCTGCCACAGCTCCGCGCCGTGTTTGGCACGCTGTTCCTGCTGCGTTTTATCTGGACCTTTAACAAGTTCGACGACGTGTTCTTGCTCACCGGCGGCGTAGCCGATACCGAGGTCATCCCGGTGCAGATTTATAATTGGCTGTTCTCACGGCAGAACGTCGGCACAGCCTCGGCAACGGCGGTGGTGATGGCGGCGATTCTGTTTGTCGTCGTCGCAGTCTACTTCCGTTGGTTCATGGTCACGGAGGAGGTGTAGCATGGCTACAAAAACGTCATCACAGGCCCGCACCGGCATGAGCCGCGAAGAGATAGAACTCGCCATAGCGCGGGTGCTCAAGTGGGTGTTGATCGCTTTCTTCCTGGTCATCACCGTCTTTCCCTTCTATTGGATGCTGAACCTTTCGGCGCGCCCTTTCTCCGATGTTTTGCAACACCCCACCCAGTTAATCCCCAGCCTCGATCAGATCGCTAAAGCGCCCGATGCGTTCGTCGCGGTCTGGAACGACTATGACTTCAAAACCTTTGTCGGCAATAGCACCGCCATCTCGATTGCTACCGTGCTCCTCACCTTGCTGTTGGCGATCCCCGCCGCCTATGCGGTGACGCGCCTCGACTTTAGCCTCAAGAACGTGATGAGCTGGGGCATTCTGTTGATCTATATGTTCCCCGCGATCGTGCTTGCCATCCCACTGTTTGTGGTATACAGCAAGCTGGGCTTGCGCGGTAACCTGATGGGGGTCATCGTCGTATACATGTCACAGACTTTGCCGGTCTCGCTCTACATGCTGCGCAGTTATTTTGCTACCATCCCGGTTGACTTGGAAGAAGCCGCTCTGATCGACGGCTGCACACGCTTGCAGAGCATCTGGCGGGTGACCATCCCGCTTTCGCTTCCGGCGATCGTCTCTGTGGCGCTATATGTCTTCATGATCGCTTGGAACGAGTTTTTGTTCGCGCTGCTCTTCCTGCAAAGTACGCCCAAGAGCTGGACGCTTCCGATTGGACTGCAGCAGTTAAACAAAGCACAAGAGGTGCCTATCACCTATCTGATGGCCGGCTCGCTGATAATCACCGTACCGGTGATTGTGCTTTATCTCTTCTTCGAGCGCTTCCTAACATCGGGCCTGACTGCCGGTGCGGTGAAGGGGTGAGGGGCGGCGTCTGGGGCGCCTGGGGTTGAAACCCCAGGCTAATAACAAGCTGTCGGCTGCGCCGACCTTTGCCGGAGTCTCGCGTGTTGTCGCGTCCGGGGTCGGCGCAGCCGACGTATCGCGCTAGCCTGCGGTTTCAACCGCAGGCCAAGCCGATCTTGTGCCGGGGCTGGCGTCTGGCGCGCCTCGAA
>CAZJBO010000184.1:0-5763 GCA_964544075.1 uncultured Anaerolineae bacterium | reverse complement strand
CAAGCACTGCAAGCCGCACAGCAGGCCGGGGATACAGAGACTGCCGGGCGTGCACTACTCAGGCTGGGGCAAACCAGCGACCTTGAGGGCGAGCACGAGAACGCGGTGCAGTGCTACCGTCAGGCGATGAACATCCCAGACCCGACAATCCAAAGCCGCGCACTGGCAAGCCTGGGCGCAACCTTCATGGCGATGGGACAAACAGATAAGGCGATACGTGCCTATGAACGTGCCATCCCTGCCCTCCAACAGACCGGCCAAAGCGTGATGCTGGCCCGCACCTACAACAACCTCGGCCTTGCCCTTGCCGAGCAAGGCCAGCTCAACGCCGCGCTCGAAAACTATCGTATGGCGCTCGACATCGCGCACGAGGCCGGTGACCCGGCAACCGAATGTGATGCGCTGCTGTATGCCGGAGACATCCACCGCCAGAATGAAGATCACACATCGGCAATCGATTTATATCGCCAGGCACTGGCGCTCGGCGATACGTCGGGCGACCGTAGGGTGCAGGAGCGCGCCTTAGGCGCGATCGGTTTCACTCAGCTGGAACTCGGCGATCTCGCAAGCGCCGCCGAAAGCCTGACGATGGCCGCCGACATCAGCCAGGCGCTGGGCACAGAGGGCCAAGAGCGCGACTGGATAGGTTATCTAGCACAAGTGTATCAAGACTTAGGGCAGTACGACGAAGCAGCAGCGGCCTATACCCGCGCGGTCGAGCTTGCGCGCGAGTCTAACGACACATTGGCCGAAGCAGCTTATCTCAATGACCTGGCCTTGCTGCTTACCTGGCAGGAACGGCACGCAGATGCGGTCGAGCTGTATGAACAGGCAATCGCAATCGCACGAGACATCCCCGCGCCTGCCGACGAAGCGACCTTTCTCAGCAACCTGGGCATGGCCTATATGGATATGGGCAAGGCCGCCGCCGCAATGGAATACTACCAACAGGCGCTCGACATCAGCCGCACGCTCGGCGACCGACAGCAGGAAGCCAATGCGCTGGGCAACCTGGGGGTAGCGTGCGGGGCAATTGGCCGATGGGAAGACGCCCTGGAATTCCACCGCCGGGCACTTGAGATGTGGCGTGCAGCAGGTGGACTGCACGAGCAGAGCTACCATCTGGGCAACATCGGCAAGGCCAACCAGATGCTCGGCAACCGCGAGCCGGCGATACAGTTCTATCAAGACGCACTCAACATCGCCTATCAATTGGGAGATGCGGAAGGGCAGGCGAACTGGCTGTATCATCTAGGGAGCGTGCTCATGGACGACATCCCATACATTGCCGAAGCGGTGTCGATGTTAGAGGAGTCGTACAAGATTCGGATAGACCACAACTCCCCACTGGTACAAGAGGTGCAACGCCGACTCAAGCGGGCACAAACACGGTTGACCCGTGCCCAAAATGCCAAGCTCGAAATCTTACCGCCCGGCAGCGCCGAAAAGCGCCGAGAAAGTGCCGGCGGGCCGGTCGGGGACGTGAGGGACGCGGAAATGCCGCCGCCCTTACCGGAGATGGGAGCGGAAGCACCACCGTTTGATCTGCCGGAATGACCGTCACCGCCTAAGAGGTTGTATCACCATGAAGCTGTTCCGCCGCCGAACGCCAAAACCGGAAGAAGAAAAGCCCCCCGAAGGCAAGCCTATACCTGCCGAGGCCGATGCAGACGATGCGGTCCCGGAAGGCCGACGCGGGCTGTTCGGGCGGCGCAAGAGAAAGGCCCACGATAAGCCGGAAGCCTTGCCGCTTACACCAGAAGAAGCTATGGCGCCACCGACGATGGAGATCACCGGACGCCGCTTCACTGTGGTGACCGGGTCGGCCCGCGACCCTCAAGCCGCACCGCTCGAACTGCCCGCATTGGGGAAAGAACGCCGACGCGGGTTGCCCTGGCAGCGCCACCCCGACCTATTGGAAGAGATCGCGGCGCTGGTCGGCACCACAGCAACGGAGACGGCAGACGAAACGTCCACATCACCTGATGATGCAGGCGAACTCGTCGCGCCCCTTCACGCCCCGCCGCGCCGCGATGTGCGGGGCGGAGCATTGCTCTGTGCCTTACTACTGCTGGGCGCTGCGCTGCTGGGCGCGCTCGACAAGCTGGGCATATTGCCTCCGGCCTTGATCGACGCATGGCCGCTCGCTGTGATGGCGGCGGGCCTCGCATTGGTGCCGGGCGCGCTGCGGCGGCAGGACGGAGGGCGCTTGTTGGGCGGCTTCGCGCTGATGGCGTTGGGCATCAGCGCTCATCTGGCGTTGGCGAACGTGCTACCAATAGGGGGCGCGCTTGCGGCGCTGGCACCGACAGCGTTCGGCGCGGCGGTGGCACTGCGGGGCTTGCTGATCTATCGTCACGCAAGCACCGGACGATGAACGGCAGCAAAGACGCAAAACCGACAAGCCGCCGCGCCTTCTTGATGCGCATCGCTGGCCGCACCCCGCGCGCTCCGGTGCGGCCAGATTCTCTCTACGGCACACCGACACCCGACCAATTCACCATCACCCCTACGCACGAGTTTTTTGTCGCACAGATCGACGATGTTCCACACATTGACCCAAAGCGTTGGATGCTGCGTATCGATGGGCTTGTCGATACACCGCTCACCCTGGATAGGGAAACGTTACATCGGCTGCCGCGCATCACGACGGTGCAGACCATCGCCTGCATCGATAGTGCACATGGAAAGGCTATCGGCAATGCACGTTGGCGCGGCTATCGGCTGAAGCCACTGTTGGCGCGGGCGGGAGTACAAGCAACGGCACGGCGCGCGTGCTTCTATGCGGCAGATGGCTACTCGACGGCGATTGATCTGTGGTGGCTGATGCGCGAGGGCGTGATGCTGGCCGATACAATGAACGGCGCACCGCTCGCGACAGAACACGGCGCGCCGCTGCGCTTGTTGGTGCCGGGCTTGTATGGTCAGAAGATGCCGAAGTGGATAACGCGGATCGCGCTCATCGACCACGCTTACACCGGCTCTTGGGAACGACACGGCTGGTCGGATGTGGCGGCGGTGCAGACGCGCGCATTGTTCCGGTCACCGCCGCCATATGCGCGCATCGACGGGACGGTGTATCTGCAGGGGGTGGCTTATGCCGGCGACCGGGCGATTGAGCGCGTGACGCTGAGCGTGGACGGCGGGCCGTGGATGGACACGACATTGGTGCCGCCGGCGGCTCCCCACGCATGGACGGCGTGGTATCTGCGGTGGGAGCCAAACGTACCGGGCGTGCATACGTTCCGGGTGCGCGCGACCGATGCACGCGGCCTCACACAGCCGGAAGCAGCCCAGGGACGGGCCTTCCCCTCCGGCGTCAATGCGATTGACCAACGGATTTTGATCGTGGCATAAAAGCGTATCTTGCCCCTATCCTTAATGACGATGTAAATCTTTGTGCATAATGCGGCGCGTCTCGTGGAGGCGTTCGTTGGGCGGGAGCGTCGCCAGGTAACGATACATCTCGGCGTCACGCTCGGCTTGCAGCAGCTTTGCCATATAGTCAACCACACTCGCGGGGAAGATGCCGTCTCGCTCATACAGCGCCCGGTTCTCTTGCAGCAGTTGTGCCGACTCAACACAGCTTTTGGGCAACGCATCTAAGCGGTCGAGCAGCGCCTTGTCTTTGAAGATATTACCGGTCACGTATAAGCTCTCGGCGAGAGACCGGGCATCTTCGTGTGTAAGGCCCCACTCTGCCGCCATCGTGATACCGGCCAGGAGCAAATGTACCAATGCGCTTCCATCAGGGCTGCGCAGTTCGACCGTCTGCCGACTCATTGCGCTCTCAAAGCGCGTCTTTTGCTGCGGGTTGACCTTTCGCGCCAGATTGTTGATCTTAGCCCAAGCCAGCGGCACGCGGATGAGGGCGCTTCGGTTAGCATCGCTCCAGCAAACGCGGGTGGGAGCTTCTTGGTTCGGGACCAAGCGCAAGTATGAAGACGCCACGGTATTACCAAAGGCGGTCAGCGAGCAGGCATACTTGCACAAGCCGCCTATGATCCGCTGCGCCGCATCGCTTAAGCCCTCCGCGTCGGCCATTATGTTTTTGCCGTCCTTGACCAACGCCATGTGGATATGCAAACCGCTGCCGGCGTTGCCCTCTTCGAGCTTAGGGGTAAACGTGACTACACAGCGGTACTTCGATGCAACGCTGCGTACGATCCAACGCGCCAATGCCAGATTGTCGGCGGCGTCCTCGACAGGGGTAGGCAAGAATTCAATCTCGGCTTGCTCGGCCTGCTTGCCCGCGATCTCACGAAGATCGCTCTCCAGGCTATCGACGCTGCCCACCTCGCCATGCGCATACTTGACCGCGCCGGTGATCTGGGTGATGTGGCGCACCATCTCGCTGACGACGCGGCTGGTCTTCACGAAGGGCGCCGAGGCATGATAGCCTCTTTGCTTGGGCGTCATGTAGATATAATTTTCCGGTTCGGATAGCAGGAAGAATTCTAGTTCGCCGAACGCATAAAATTCATGGCCGGTGCGCGCACGGAACAGCGCAGCAGCATTGTGCAGGACATTGTCTAAGGCGAAGGGGGCAAGGTCGCCTGTGCTTGTCAGGTAGCGGCAGATAAAGTCCAGACTCCCCGTGTCGAAGGGGTTAAAGAAAGCAGTTTTATAGACAGGCACAACATAAAGATCGGAAAGCCCCACATCAACAAGGCCCTCGAACAGCGACGAACCGTCCGCACGTTCGCCGTTGGCAAGGACTTGTTCGGCCTGATAGCGGTTTGCGATGGGGATTTTGAGTTCTTTGAGCTTGCCATCTAAGGCGGTGTAGTGAAAGGTGATGCGCTCAATCTGTTTCGCCTCGATGACTTTTATCATATCTTCACGGGTAAACTGCGCGCGCGGTTTATCCACGATAAGCGAGACCGGATTAGCGAGGGCATACATGGTCTGGGTCATTGCAGCCTCCTGACAGGTAGTGAAGTGTGCCGTACATTTTCCATATTGGCAGCACAAAAGCAAGGCGCAATGACGTTCAAACGTCAGGCTAAAAGGCGACGCTACTCATCTCGCATATCTGAGGTCGGTTTTAGCCGACGCGGTACAGACTCGCGACGATTGCTACACGAAGAGGTCGCCGGGCCGTGTGACTCCGAGGCGGCGTATGCCCTGGACAGCGTGTGAGCTTGTCAGAACAGGGGAGGGTCAGTACCGGCTTTGCGACATCGATTTTCCTCCTTCTTTCTTCCGCCCTCACTCCATTGTACCAATCTGCGGTGTTGTTTTCGCACGTCCCCTAAGCCTGCCGACGCGGGTTGAGGCAACAAAGTTCAGGTCCAGCCAATCGGACCAGACGCCCACCTCGCCATAGCTATCACGCAAGCGCTGCCCATCCCATACTCCCGCGCGGCAACGATACATGCCAGGCTCCCATTCCGGCGTCGGGAGGACTCCCTGCCGCAGACCGGGCACCGGCAGGTCTACCGGCTCGCCGGGCAAGTACGCCTCCCAACGCCAATCGGTTATGCCGGGCGCAAAGGTTCTACCCTCCGAGATCGCCACCGCGTCCAGATAGACGGCGTAAGGCTTCTCGCCCACATAAGGCCGCGTAACCGCCAAGTAGGTCTCGCCAGCCGGCAGATCGAACTCACCCACCAGCTCCCATAACCACGCATTGATCGGTGGGGCCACGCTAAATGGTATTGCTTCTGCAAAAGCGACCACCGAGAGATAGAGCGGGAACGAATCCGCGCGGATACGATAGCTACGCGCCCACACCTCATAATGACCGGCATGGTCCAAGTC
>CAZJBO010000183.1:0-5810 GCA_964544075.1 uncultured Anaerolineae bacterium | reverse complement strand
TATAAAGCTCGGTGTTGGTGAGCGGGGTTGCCAGCAGGGGTTCGAGGCTGCGGCGTTCCTTCTCGCCTACGAAGGTTTCGAGCGCGATGACCAGCGATATTGAGATCGGGAAGAAGCCGACGATCATCAGCATGAAGGGCAGCGTGCGCTCGCCGATCAGCTCTGCGCCGTAGTTCTCGACGAAGTTGGAGAAGCGTTCGGCGGCGAAGCGGGCCAAGCCGGGGAAGAGTAGGGTCAGGATGATGATAGGCGTCAAGATGCGCCAATCGCGTAGGCTGTCGCGCACTTCGCGTCGGGTGATAATCATGGCGTTGTGGAAGGTGGCGCGCGCGGATTCCCACCGCGAAGGCGGCGCGGCGTTGTTTATTGTCGCTTCACGTGCTGCCATGCTTACATTACCTCCGGCTCTACATCTTTTGCCGCTTCTTCGGAAACCACGCGCAGATACACCTCTTCCAAGCTCTGGGGCACTTCGCTGAGGGTGACCACATCCACCTGTGCCTCGCCGAGGCGCTGCAGCACACGTGGGTTGAGCTTGACCGGCACATGCGCTCGATAGCGCAGCCAGTCTTCGCCGAAGCCTTCTATCTCGACCAAATCGTCCAATAGATGCGCGGTGCCGTCGAGCGGCGCCGCTGTGCGGAGTTCCATCAAAGGCGCGCCGAGCATCTCGGTGCGCAGCGCGGTGAAGCTGCCCTCGGCCACGATGCGCCCACGTCGGATGATGGCGATGCGGTCGGCGAGGAGTTGTGCTTCGTTGAGGTTGTGTGTGGTGATGATGATTGTGCGTCGGTCGTGGCGCAGCTCTAAGATGGCGTCACGCACCAGCTTTGCGCTCTCCGGGTCCATCGCCGAGGTGGGTTCGTCTAAGAGTAGCACCGGCGGATCGTGCAGCATTGCGCGGACCAGGGCGAGCTTCTGCCGCATCCCTTTCGAGTATTCCCCCAGACGTTTGTCGGCGGCATCGGCCAGACCAAAGCGCGCCATGAGGTTGACCGCGCGTTCGCGTCGCCATGCGGCGTCGAGATGGTAGATCTGCCCGAAGAAATCCAGATATTCCATGCCTTTCATGCGTAGGTAGAGGCCGTGCTGTTCGGTGAGCACGCCCACGTTGGCGCGCACCTGTGGCGCTTGTGTCACGATATCATAGCCTGCCACACGCGCCGAGCCACGGCTTGGCTTGAGAATGCTGGTGAGCATCCGCACGCTGGTGGTCTTGCCCGCGCCGTTAGGCCCCAGGAGCGCGAGCACCGTACCCGGCGCTACCGAGATGGTCACACCGTCCACGGCGCGAAAGTCGCCGAAGTCTTTTGTCAGATTGTGTGTTTCAATCATCTGTCCGCCATTCTCTACCTTCTAATACAAATAATACTCGATATTTCAATTTTAGCTGTTTCTGATCGTAACACAATAGCCGTCAGGTAACCGGGGATGTTTGCCCTCACCCGGCGCTCTCAGGCGCGGGACGAGGGCAAGGCTGCTTGGCTCTATGCGGGGTTGAAGTGAGGTAGGGGCGGCGACACAGCGTGGTGTCTGCCTCGTGAGGCTAAACGTTAAATCGAAATTCGATCACATCGCCATCTTTCACGATGTAGTCGCGTCCCTCAAGGCGGGTCTGGCCGGCAGACCGTGTTATTGCCAGGCGGCCTTCGGCAGCCACCAGATCGTTATAAGAAGTCACCGAGGCGCGGATAAACCCGCGCGCAAAATCTGTGTGGATGGCTCCGGCGGCCTCAAGCGCGGTGGCGTTCACCGGCACCGTCCAGGCGCGCACCTCATCTTCGCCTACGGTGAAGAAGGATTGGAGGCCAAGCAGATGGTATGAGAGATGGATAATGCGCCCGGCTGCCGGAGTCTCGATGCCGTATTCGGCAAGGAAGATGTCGGTCTCTTCGGGGTCAAGCTGTGCGATCTCCGACTCGATCTGTGCTTGCATGGTTGCGGTGCTGCTGCGTTGATGTGGGTATTCAATTTCGGGGGTGTCGGCGTTATCGGTATTAAGTAAAACCAATACCGGCTTTAACGACAAGAACCCATACCCGCGCAAGAGTTTTAATTCCTCATCCTCTAGGGGCATATCGCGGAGAGGCAGAGAATCCTCAAGATGTGCCAATAGGCGCTCAAATAACACGGTCTCGCGTATATGGGCCATCTTGTCGACATTCGGCACCTTATGTTTCTCGCCGTTCAGACGCTCCAAGCGTTGCTCTACCGCCAGCAGATCGCTGAGCAAGAACTCGGTATCCAAAATATCCAAGTCGCGCGCCGGGTCAATCGAGCTGTAAGGGTGTGGCACGTTATCGTCCTCAAAGGCCCGCACTACATGGAGGAAGCCGTCCACTTGGGATAGCGCATTGCGCAGCGGCCCGGCCAACCCACCCTCACTTACCCCTTTGTCTAGGCCGCCGACATCGATATATGTCACCTGAGCCGCCGTTTTTTTATGGGGGTGATACAGCGCATAGAAACGGTCCAACCGTTCGTCTGGGACGTTCACCGTCGCCTCGTGTATTTCCATGCGCCCGCCCGTCATCTGACCTGTTGGCAGCTCCGAACCGGTGAGTGCATTAAACACGGTGGTCTTTCCGCTATTGGGCAAACCGATAATGCCAAGTCGCATTGCTAAACCTCGTTGTTCCTATTAGTCGTTAACGTGCAACGGCGGAGAATTATAACGCGGGATGCGCTTAGTGGCTATTAGCGCGCGACAGCCTACAGAGTGGTGGTGGGCACAAGCCGTGGCGTGCGCACCGGAACGCAAACATGCTGTTATGGGGGCAAAATGCGCCGTCCGCAGATTTAGTTTGTCGCTTCTGCCAGGCGCTTGCGCGTCTTGCGCGCTTTTTCGCGCTGCTCGTTGTTCAGCTCGCGCTTGCGGACGCGGAGGCTGTGCGGGGTTACCTCTAGCAGCTCGTCTTCTGCCAAGAATTCAATGCAATCGTCCAGGCTCATCACGCGCGGCGTGGTAAGCCGGATGGCGTCTTCGGCAAAGCTGCGGCGATGGTTCGTGACGTGTTTTTTCTTCGCGACATTAACCGCCAGATCGCCGGGGCGGATGTGCTCGCCGATCACCATCCCCTGGTATACTTCTGTGCCCGGCCCGATGAACAACGTGCCGCGAAGCTGGGCATTATTAAGGCCATAGCTGCTTGCCGTGCCGTCCTCATATGCGACCAGACTGCCAAACTGCCGCTCTGGTATGCCCCCCGCCAGCGGCCCGTAGCTGTGGAAGATGCTGCTCATCTGTCCCATGCCGCTTGTCGCAGTGAGGAAGCGCGCCCTGAACCCCAACAACCCGCGCGTCGGCACCTTGTATTTGAGATAAGTGGTGCCGTTCTCGCTGTGCATATCCAGCATCTCGGCGCGCCGTATCCCCAGTAGCTCTATCACCGTGCCGACCAATGCGTCTGCCACCTCGATGTGCACTTCCTCGAAGGGTTCGAGGCGTTCGCCGCTCGCCAGGTCTTCGCGATAGATCACCTCCGGCTGCGAGACCTCGAATTCATAGCCCTCACGCCGCATGGTCTCGATGAGGATCGCCAAGTGCAGCTCGCCTCGACCGCTCACCTTAAAGCGGTCGGCTTGTGCGGTATCGGAGACCCGCAGCGCCACGTTATGGCGGACTTCGTTGTATAGGCGTTGGCGCAGCCGCCGTGAGGTGCCCCACCCGACTTTGCCTTCGCGTCCGGCAAACGGCGATGTGTTGACGCCAAAGGTCATGTGTACGGTAGGTTCCTCAATGCTGATGGCCGGGAGCGGCGCGGTGACGTCCGGATGGGCGATGGTGTCGCTGATGTTGAGCACGTCCAGCCCGCCGAAGGCCATGATCTCGCCGGCGAGGACCTCGTCCACCTCCTGGCGCGCCAGGTTGTGGTAGGTAAAGAGGTATTAAAGCTGGCCTTGTGTGCGCTCGCCGCTTGGTGTGATGCGTGCAATGGCTTGGCCCCGGCGCAGCTTCCCGCTCAGTAGGCGCCCCACCCCGATCTGTCCTTTATAGTTGTCGTAGTCCAGCGAGGTTACCAGCAGACGTGCCGGTGCCTCCGGGTCAACCTCCGGGCCTGGGACGGCTTCGAGGATGGTTTTAAAGAGCGGCGTTAGGTCGCTGAGCGTGTCGGGTTCATTCCCGGCGCGGCCATCTAGCCCGATGGCATACACGATGGGGAAGTCGGCTTGTGCGTCATTCGCGCCCAGCTCGATGAACAAGTCGAAGGTATCGTTTAGGGCCTCATCGAGGCGTGCGTTTGCGCGGTCGATCTTGTTGATGACCACGATCACACGCAGCCCCAGCGCCAATGCTTTGCGCAGCACAAAGCGCGTTTGCGGCATCGGCCCTTCGACTGCATCGATGAGCAGCAGCGCGCCATCAACCATATTGAGCACGCGCTCGACCTCGCCGCCGAAATCGGCGTGGCCCGGCGTATCGACGATGTTGATCTTTATGCCGTTCCATGTGATGGCGGTGTTTTTTGCCAGGATGGTAATGCCACGCTCACGCTCAAGGTCGTTCGAGTCGAGTATGCGCTCACCGGCGGTTTCGGCGTTGCGGAACACGTGGGCTTGTTTGAGCATTCCGTCCACCAACGTGGTTTTGCCGTGGTCAACGTGCGCTATGATGGCAATGTTGCGAATATCTTTACGTATTTGTGTCAAAATACATCCTCGACGATCTACACACCAAAAACCCGGCTGGATTGCCGGGCGGGATTTGTTTTAATAATTATGCTGCGAATATAGCGCGAATAAGCCTTACCCGCCACTTTTGGCCGCGCGCATTTCCAGTCTGTGTTGCTATGTCGCATGTGCTTCGCGTAGTCGTAGGAGGCGGGAGCACGCGATACCAATGTCGGTTTATAACCCCAGCTCCGCCGCTAACTGTGCGGCAAGCACCTCGGTGTTCGTGCGGTAGTGCGCATCGCCGAAGTGGTCTACGTGGATAATCATTGTGTTGAGCCAATACGCCGCCCGCCGTATCTCGTAGCCTGGGCGCGTGGGGCACACGGCGGTGTATGCATCGAAGAAGGCGCGCCCCACCGTGTGGAAGATTTCGAGATAGGCCAGCTCGTATTCTACGTCGGCATAGAGCGCGCCGGGGTCTACGAAGCCACGCAGCCGCCAGCTGCCGTGCTCCGATCTGCGCATAACCATTACATTGTTTGCCCAAACGTCGCCGTGCACCAGGCTGGGGGGGCCGGCATCGGCAAAGATCAGGTCGAAGCAGTTAATGATGTCGCCGATTTGACGGAAGGCGCGCGGGCTGATCTTCCCCGCAATGTTCTCGTAGCGCGGACGCACCCGCGCCGCGAACGCTTTCGCCCAACTCGGCGCGCCCGGCGCGTCGATAGCGCCGTAGCTGTCGCGCCGGTGGCTGTGTAGTGCCAAGAGAACCTCGGCCATCGTGTGCTCGATCTGTGCCGCATCGCCGGGCGAGAGGCGTAGTGCGCCCAGATTTACCGCATCCCAGGCTTCGATCCCCAGCACGTCGAAGGGGATGTCGCTGCCCGCATTGTGTAGGAAGTACGGCTCTGGCACGGGGAGGCCGTGCATGTACAGATGCTGCAAGTCGGCATACTCCGGCGGGAGGTATTTGCGTGCGGCATCGCCCGGCTGCACCTTCAGCACGACCTGGCGCGGCGTGCGGTCGAATTCGACGCAGAGCACGCGGTTTACCATGCCGCCGCTGAGAGCCTGCATCTGCTTGACGTGTACATGTGTGCCGCACCAGTCGCCGATGAGCTGTTCGGCGTGCAGCGAGGTGAAGGTGTTTGTCATTTGTTCACCTATATCGTTTCGTGTAGCCAGGGCAGGAGCGC
>CAZJBO010000182.1:0-5821 GCA_964544075.1 uncultured Anaerolineae bacterium | reverse complement strand
GACTGCTTCTCGCTCTGCCAGATATGCGACCCCCGCCGTCGAGCGCAAACCTGCCAGGGTACGCGCGGCTTGTTCGGCGACCGAGGGCGCGTCGGTCCTGAGCGCTTCCTCGGCCAAGCGTTCATCGATTGCTTTAGCATAAGCTGCGGGTTGCCACTCGGAAGGCGTACCGCCGCGCGCTGCCATGAGCGCGATAGCGGCGCTGCGTATCGCCACGTTCGGTTCGACCCCCAGATCGCGCACGACTTTGCGCACAATAACCGGTGGGTTGGCGTCGGGCAGGTCGGCAAGCATTTTGATAGCGCGGGCGCGCGCCGCCGGCAGGCCGCTGCGCAGCACATGCAAGCAGACCTCACGTTGAGCATCCAGGTCGGTTACCTGTGCCTGCCAGAGCGCAATCTCTTGGTCGTATTCGATGGCGCCCCGCAGCATCATCTGCCGGTCGGCGTCATCGAGTTCATCGCTCAGTTCGCCGCCGGGTTGATAGTAGCAATTGGTGAGCATATAGTCGGCCATGCCGAGCACGAATTGGCCTTTGCCTTGCCCCCAGGCATGGGCAGCACGGAAAAAGATGTCTTGTGCCTCCATGCGGGCGAGGCTTTCGGGGTCGGATGTGTCGCCCAAGTCGAAGTCGAGGTTGCTTGCATCGAATGTGAGCAGATCGTCGGGCGTGCCCTCTATCACGTCTACCAACATATCCATGAGCGCGGTCGCGCTTTCCACCCGGTCCTCGACGTTGATTGTAGTAGCGCGCCGCAGAATGTCGCTCATCGCGTCGGGGAGTCCGGCGATCTTCTCGCCGGGGTTGGGCAAGAGCTTGCCGGATATGATCTGCAGGGCGGTGAGATTGCCTTCTCCGAAGGGTAGTTCTCCGGTAAAGAGGTGGTAAAGCATCACGGCAAAGCTAAAGACATCGGTCTGGGGGGCAAGAGTGCCGGCGGTGATCTGTTCAGGCGCCATGTAGCCGATGGACCCAGAAGCGGTGCCGAGGGCCATCGCGCCTGCTCCGACGCGCATCGCAAGCCCAAAATCGGCGAGGTATGGGAGGTTTTGTGCATCTATTAGCACGTTGAGAGGCTTTAGGTCGAGATGGACGATATTATGGTCGTGTGCATAGTCTAGCGCCGAGGCCAGCGCGCGTCCGATGCGCAACACCTCGTCGGGTGGGAGGGGGCCTTTTACCAAACGGTCGAACAAAGTGCCACCGGAGACATAGCGCATGACGATATATAGTTGGTTGTCGATGTCGCCGAAGTCATATATGGGAAGGATGTAGGGGTGTTCGAGTTCGGCGATGGTTTGGGCTTCTTCCTCAAAGCGGGAGAGGTAATCGGTTTCGTCGGCGAGGCTGTGCACGATAGTTTTGATCGCGACCATGCGGTTGAGGCGGGTATCGCGCGCGGCCCAGACATCGCCCATACCGCCGCGCCCGATATGTTCGAGCACAGAGTAATGTTTGATTGATGACCCAACTTCCATAAAGTTTGACCTTCCTCATGTCGCCGTGTTTGTTGGCATGACATCAGGAGTATAGCATAGATACGCTGAAGTTGATGGTGAGGGGGTATGCTGCATTTAGGGTGATTGGCTTGACGTTCAGATGTGATGTATGCTAAAGACATCCCCGGTCGAGGGCAGTTGTGGTGCGTTCATTTGAACATGGTTGGTGTATTTAGATTGTGTTTGGTTTCTGGAGGGGTTGTGATATGAATCATAACCGCAGTATCGGCAACAGACTGCGGCTTTATGTTCGGGCGTCTGTGGTAGCGTGGACATTGGTTGTAGCCATATCGGTGGTAGGGATTGTAAGGACGCGCGACCACTTGACGCTGACTGTTTTGGTATTGCTCCACTTTGTTGTCTGGCTGCTGATATTGATAGGCATCATCGGGGGCGTACATCGCTTGATTCAAGATGTACGAGAGCACGAAGCCACGCTGCAAGTCGAAATCGCCGAGCGCAAGCGCGCAGAGGAGAGCTTGAGGGAAGATCGCTATCTGCTGCGCACTCTGATCGACATCATGCCCGACTACATCTACGTTAAGGATACCGAAGCGCGCTTCTTGCTTGTCAACTCATTGGTACAGCACACCTTTGGTGCGGCCAGTGGAGATGAGGTTATTGGGAAGACCGATTTTGACTTCTTCCCCCAAGATATGGCCGCACATTTCTATGCCGATGATTGTCTGGTCTTCCAAACCGGTCAGCCGGTGGTCAACCGTGAAGAGCCAAGCCTCAACCCGGAGGGCAACCACATATGGCTGCTGACGACAAAGGTGCCGCTTCTAGATAGCCACGGGCAAATCATCGGGCTGGTGGGTATTGGGCGCGATATTACCGCCCAGAAACAGGCAGAAGATGCGCTGCGCCGCGCACACGATGAGCTTGAACACCGGGTTAGCGAGCGTACCGCCGAACTCACCGCCATCAATACACAGTTACAGCACGAGATCGCCGAGCGCGAACGCGCCGAGGCTGCCGAACGTGAGCAGCGTGTTTTAGCCGAGGCATTGCGCGACACCGCCGATGCGCTCAACAGCAGCCTTGACTCCGAGACGGTTTTAGACCATGTGCTTACCAATGTCCGGCGTGTAGTATCGCACGACGCGGCTAACGTAATGCTCATCACCGAGGGATTCGCACGTGTCGTGCGCACTTCAAACTATTACGCAGAGCACGGCTTGGACGATATAGTCCGGGGACTGCGCTTCTCTATCACCGATGTGCCTAATTTACGTCAGATGGTACAAAGCGGCAGACCTTGCATCATCTCCGATACACGCACCTATTTAGGTTGGATCGATATCCCGGAGACCCGCTGGGTGCGCGCACACCTCAGCGCACCTATCCGCTGGGAGGGGAAGGTGATCGGGTTCATCAACCTCGACAGCGCTACACCGGGCACCTTCAACGTCGAGCATGGCGAACGATTGCAGACTTTTGCAAACCAAGCTGCCATCGCGATCGAAAACGCACGCCTCTTCGAGCAGCTCGAAATTTCCAACGAGAGCCTAGAGATGTACGCTATGAGTTTGACACAGGCCATCGAAGCCCGCACGACCGAACTCCGCCGCACGACCGAACATGTGGAGGCCATCCTGGAAAGCAGCCCCGATGCAATTATCTTGATGCGCGAGACCGGCAAGATCGACCAGGTGAACCCGGCCTTTGTCGAACTCTTCGGCTATGAGCGCAACGAGGTTGTCAACTTAAACCTCTCCGATATATTCGAACCCCCACACGACAGAACGGCACGCCTCATCATGAAGAACGTGGTGACCGAAGGCCAACCGCATCGGTTCGAAGGGGGAGTCTTACGCAAAGATGGTGGTTCCTTCGATGCCGATATCGCGCTTGCGCCCATCAAAGAGAACGATGCGGTCACCGGTCTGGTGTGCAGCTTACGCGACATCACCCCGATAAAGGCCGCCGAGCGCGCAAAAGACGCTTTCGTCGCCAATGTCTCGCACGAGCTGCGCACCCCCGTGACCAGCCTCAAACTCTATCACTCCCTCTTAGAACGCAACCCGGCCAAGCAAGCTACCTATATCACCCATCTGCAGCGCGAGACCGAACGCCTAGAGCGCATCATCGAGGATTTGCTCTACCTCTCGCGCATGGATCAAGAACGGGTCGTGCTGAAACCTCAGGCGGTAGATATCAATGACCTGTCCGCGCAGTATGTCACCGACCGCGCCGCGCTCGCCGAAAGCCGAGGTCTGACCCTCCGCCTTGCACCGGCGGCGGGCCTCCCTTTGGTACAAGCCGACTCCGGCTTGATCGGGCAAGCTCTAAGCACCTTGCTGACCAACGCGCTTGCCTATACCCCCGCCGGGGGGCAAGTGACGGTCAAGACGGTGCAAATGGTTTCTGAGGGTGCCGAGGCGCAGTGGGTAGGTTTCAGCGTGTGCGACAATGGACCGGGGATCGCGCCCGACGAGCAACCGCGCCTCTTCGAGCGCTTCTTCCGTGGCAGAACCGGCATCGCTTCGGGGGTGCCGGGCACGGGCTTAGGGCTGGCGCTGGTCAAGGAGATTGTGGATCGACATCATGGCCGGGTCGAGGTGGTCTCCTCCGGCGTGCCCGGCGAAGGCGTCTCCTTCACCGTGTGGCTGCCGGTTGCCCCGGCGCCTATCACGGATGTCAAGGTGTGCGCGTCAGAGTAGGGCGCGGTGTGCGCGTGAGCGTCGCGGTGGCGCCGGGCGTTGCGTGCAAGGTCGGCAGCGCGGCGCGGGTCGGTGTTGGCGGGTGTGTCGTATCCAGCGTCTCGCGCGGCGCATCCGCCGCGACGAAGGTCACCGGGGCGGGCGGCCCGGCTTGTATCAAGATCAACGGTGCCCCTCCCACCGGACAGCCTTCCCCTGCTGTGCAGGAAGCCGCCGCCAGCGTTAGTTCATAGCCCTCTGTGCCCGGTGTAATGCTTTTCTCGTTCCCCTCTACATCAATCAATACTGCATCGTCCGCGCGCGCGGCCACGTATGCCGTCACAGGCTGGTCGGAGCGCGCCCACAACACATAAGCGGTACGTTCTTCGGGCAGCGTCAATGTGACTACAATCGCGCGCCGCCCGATGTTTAGGCGCGCGTCGGTGACGCCGGCAAAGTGGGTGGCGACGATCTTGAGCGCAGTGTATCCGGGGCGGTGGCTGCCATCTGCGCGGATGAGGCCAAACGATTCGGCGCCCTCCGGGAGGTAGCCGTCGGCGAACTTGTAAATGCCGATCCGCTCTGCACCGGCGGCCAGCGCAAGCGCACTTGCCTGTATGATGTAATCGGCCTGCTGCTCTAGCGTGATCTGAAAGCGCGCGCGCACGATCGGCCATGCGGGGTCAAGGTTAGGCGAAGCGTTTGTCTCGTTGAGCCAGATCGGTTTCTCGATACCGCGCATACGCATTATGTCTTTGGTTTCGCTGATGATGTTGAAGACGGTCTCGCTCTGGAAGTAGATATGCAAGCTCACCACATCGAAGAAGTAATCGTTTGCCGGGGCTTCGGGGTCGGCCTTCACCACGGCCAAGAAGCGCCCCAGGTATGTGGGGTCGTGCCAATAGGTCAGCCCGGCCAGGTGAACCTTCGCCGTTTGGTCCACCTCGTGTAGGGCTTGATATGCCACCTTCACCAGTTGATAGTAATCCTCCACACTGCCCTCGAACTCATGACCATAGGTCTCGGCGCTGATGTCCGGCTCGTTCCAGATAATCCAGCGGTGGACGCCCTGTGGTGCATAGACCTCGGACACGCGGCGCACAAACACTGCCCATAGGTTGCCGGGGTCGTCTACCGGCAGGTATAGGCCACGCGGCACCCCGCTGTGAGGCGCGCCATCGGTGGCCCATCCCGGCGAATTCTTGATAATGCCGACAATCTCACGTTCGGCATCACGGGCGTTTTGCAGCCATTCGCGCCGCACGTTCAGCCCATCCCAATCATCGGGGCCGTCGGGTTGAAGCTGACTCCAGTCGAAAAGTATGCGCTCCCAGCCGAGATTGGCGGCATATGCTGCGTCGGGCATCCAGAACGCCTCGATTGCACCGAAGCACGGGTCGGGTGTGGGACGGTCGGGTGAGGACGGCTGGGCGAGCGCGTCAAGGGTGAACGTCAACGCCAAGCCGAGGAGCGCGACGCGATAGATGATCTTGTGTGCGGCCAAGTTAAATCTCCCGGTTAAAATCCGATTTGTCCGCGACTTGATACCATGTCCAGGTGTTCGACAGCCCCCGCATGGTATCCACCTTTGGGTCGAAGCCCAACAACCGCCGTGCCTTGCTGTTGTCGCAATACGTAATCGGCGGGTCCGAGAGCGGTGCCGGTATGTCTTTGAT
>CAZJBO010000181.1:0-5821 GCA_964544075.1 uncultured Anaerolineae bacterium | reverse complement strand
GCAGCCTAAGCGACTTCTATCGCGAGGCCTCCGGCGGCAAGGTGTGGTTTAGCGGCACCATCGCCGGCCCTTTTCGCGCTCCGCAGCCCTATAGCTATTACACCAATGGGCTCAGCGGCACGGGCAGTTATCCTCAGAACACACCGCGTTTGGTCGAAGATGTGGTCAAGCTCGCCAACGCAGACCTGAATTATGCCGAGTTTGACCCTAATGGCGATGGCTATGTTGACGGCTTGATCTTGGTCCATGCCGGGCCGGGTGCAGAGAGCGTGACGAGCGGGAGCGCGCGCAAAGACGCCATCTGGTCGCATAAGTGGACCACAAGCGCGCCCCAAGCCTACGATGGCGTAAACATTTATGCCTACCTCACCGTGCCGGAGCAGAGCGACCTGGGCGTATGGGCGCATGAACTCGGCCACCTGATCTTTGGTTGGCCCGACCTTTATGATACCGATTACAGCTCTAAAGGTCTGGGCGATTATTGCGTGATGGCCGGCGGAAGCTGGAACGGCGGCGGTAAGCGCCCGGCACTGCCTTGTGCTTGGTGTAAAGCAAAGCAGAAGTGGGTGGAGGTCGATACGCTCCAGCATGACCAAGATGTCACCATCGCGCCGGTCGAACGCATCCCGAAGGTCTATAAACTGTGGGCCGAAGGCAAGCCCGACCGCGAGTACTTCTTGCTCGAAAATCGCCAGGCGATCGGCTTTGACGACAGCTTACCCGATCATGGATTGGCGATCTATCATGTGGATGATGCGAAGGCAAACAACTCGCAAGAGAGCCACTATATGGTTGGCCTCGAACAGGCCGACGGCCAGCGGCACCTTGAGATGGCCGTGAACAGCGGCGATAGCACCGACCTATGGCCGGAAGCCGATAAGGTCAACTTCGACGCGCAGAGCACGCCCAGCAGCAATGCCTATAACGGCGCACTCTCCTTTGTCTCGGTGCGCGGGATCAAGCAAGTCGGCGAAAACATCCAGGCCAAGATTCTTGTCGGTGTGCCGGAATCACATAAGCCGCCCACGCCGCCTCCGCCCGACCCCCCCGGCCCCGGTGGGTCTGGTGAGGTGCAGCCCGGCGGGTGTGCGACGCTCATCCTCTCGATCATGCGCGCGCTAGGGTGGATTAAATAGCCTGTGGCGCGCAAGAGGTCAGGCGCAAAGCAACGGATTGATATCCTCTTGGTCGAGCGGGGCTTGGCCGATAGCCGCGCGAAGGCGCAGCGGCTTATCATGGCCGGCGCGGTGATGGTGGGCGACCGTGTGGTCGATAAGGCCGGTACGCGCGTCGCCACGGACGCCGACATCCGTGTAAAGGCACGCCCGCGTTTCGTCAGCCGGGGCGGGGATAAGCTCGATGCGGCGCTCGAAGCCTTTGCACCGCCGGTTGCGGGGCGCGTCTGCGCCGATGTGGGCGCTTCTACCGGCGGCTTTACCGACTGTCTATTACAGCGTGGCGCGGCCAAAGTCTATGCAATCGATGTGGGATACGGACAGCTCGATTATCGGTTGCGCATCGACCCGCGCGTTGTCGTCATGGAACGTACCAACGCGCGCTATGTCGAGCGCCTGCCGGAGCCGGTATCGTTGGCGGTTATAGATGCCAGCTTTATCTCGCTGCGCTTGCTGTTGCCTGCTGTGGCGGGCTGGCTGCACGCGGCTGCGCCCGATATGCCGGAGGTGGTTGCACTAATCAAGCCGCAGTTTGAGGCGGGGCGGCGTGATGTGGGCAAGGGCGGCGTGGTACGCGACCCGGCGGTACATCTGCGCGTGCTGCACGAAGTGTTGAGCATGGCGTGCGAGGATGGCTTTACACCGCTGGGTTTGATCCGTTCGCCTTTGAAGGGGCCGGCGGGCAATATTGAATTTCTGGTCTGGCTGAAGTATGGCAGTGTCAAGGCGGCGTCGATTGACGCGCTGATTGCCGATACGCAGGTTTTAGAGATAGGCAAGAATAAGAAGCAGGTATGAAACAATCACACATCCGCAATTTCTGTATCATCGCTCACATCGACCACGGCAAGAGCACGCTCGCCGACCGTCTCCTCCAGCTCACCGGCACCCTCACGGAACGCGAGATGACCGAGCAGGTGCTCGACTCGATGGACCTGGAGCGTGAGCGCGGCGTTACCATCAAGGCGAGCGCGGTTCGTATGGAATACACCGCCGCCGATGGCGAACGCTATGAGCTGAACCTTATCGACACGCCGGGCCATGTCGATTTCTCGTATGAGGTGAGCCGTGCGTTGCAGGCTTGCGAAGGTGCGTTGTTGGTCGTCGATTCGACACAGGGCATCGAGGCACAGACCCTCGCCAACCTCTACCTCGCATTGGAGCAAGACCTTGAGATCATCCCGGTGATTAACAAGATCGATCTGCCGGCGGCCAACCCCGACGATGTGACCGAAGAGATTATGGAATTGCTCGGCGTGGACTCTGATGAAGTGCTGCCCGTTTCGGCGAAGACCGGGGAGGGCGTGGACGCGGTGCTTGAGGCCGTTGTAAAGCATGTGCCGCCGCCGGGAGGCGACCCTACGGCGCCGCTGCGCGCGCTCATCTTCGACTCGCACTACGATTCATACAAAGGTGTGGTGGCATATGTGCGGGTGATTGATGGCAGCGTCGAGAAGCACACCGATCTGCGTTTGATGTCGAGCGATACTGTGATAACCCCGGTGGAGATCGGGCACTTTGCGCCGCTGATGGCGTCATCTGGGCGCTTGGGTACGGCACAGGTGGGCTATGGGGCGACCGGCCTAAAGACGGTGCGGGAGTGCCGTGTGGGTGATACGCTAACGTTGGCAGCGGACGGTGCGGCGATGCCGCTGCCGGGCTATGAGCAGGTCAAGCCGATGGTGTTTGCCAGCTTCTACCCGGTGGAGGGTGAGGATTATGCCGACCTCCGCGATGCGCTGGAGAAACTGCAACTGAACGATGCTGCGTTGGTCTTCGAGCCTGAAACATCGCAAGCGCTCAACTTTGGCTTCCGTTGTGGCTTCTTGGGCCTGTTCCATATGGAGATTCTGCAAGAGCGCCTTGAGCGTGAGTATGACATGGACAGCATCGCCACTGCGCCGAGCGGAGCCTATCAGGTTCTGTTGCGCACCGGCAAGGAGATTGTCATCGACCGTCCATCTGACCTACCCGACCCCGGCGAGATCGAAGAGATTCGTGAGCCGTGGATGCGGCTGCAGATATTCATGCCGGAGAATTACATCGGCGTGGTGATGGAGCTGGTGAAGAAGAAGCACGGTGAGTACATCGGCACCGAGTATATCGACAGTGCACGCATTTCCATCGATTGCCGGATGCCGCTCTCAGAGATGATTATCGACTTCTACGATCGCCTCAAATCTGCCACACGCGGCTATGCTTCGCTCGATTATAGCTTTGACGGCTACCGTCCGGGCGATATGGTCAAGCTGGACGTCTTGGTGAACAAGGAGCCGGTGGATGCGTTGGCGATGATCGTACACGCGAGCGATGCCTACCACAAGGGCCAACGTCTGGTGAGCAAGCTCAAGGAGCTGATCCCGCGCCAGCTCTTCACCGTGCCGATACAGGCGGCGGTGGGCAGCAAGGTCATTAGCCGCGCCAATGTCAAAGCGCTGCGCAAAGACGTGCTCGCGAAGTGTTACGGCGGCGACATCACGCGCAAGAAGAAGCTGCTCGAAAAGCAGAAGAAAGGTAAGAAGCGCATGAAGATGGTGGGCAGCGTCGAGGTGCCGCAAGAGGCATTCATGGCGCTGTTGCGGCTGGACGATGATTAGAACAGATTGATGATGCAGCTTTTGCGTGGAACCCCGCTTAAACGTTTTCTCAAGGCGCAGCGCCGCGCCTATGTGCCCCATACTGCGCTGGCGTTGGTGTTGGCGAGCGTCGCCTATCCGGTGAACGTAGGCTCGATCTTTCGCATTGCCGATGCCTGCCATGTGCGAGACCTGGCGCTCTGCGGCATTACCCCCACGCCGCCTAACCGCAAGATCGAGAAGATCGCACGATACAAAGACCACAGTATCCCCTGGCGCTATGTCGCGGATGCGACCGAAGCCATCGCCGATCTCAAGCAGCAGGGCTACCATATCTGCGCGCTGGAGATTACCGATCAGTCCTTGCCGTATTATGAGATGCGCTATCCCGACAAGCTGTGTGTGGTGGTCGGCAACGAGGATGCCGGCGTCAAACGTGCGGTTCTGGCGGCGTGCGATAGCGCGGTCTTTATCCCTATGTATGGCAAGGGGCGTTCCTTGAACGTGCATGTATCGGTGGGTGTGTTGCTATACCACGTGCTGCACGCGCGCGCGACGTAGCGGCATAGCCGATTCTGTAGGCCGGGCGCATTTGCGCGCAAATGTGATATTGCTCCTCCGCTGTACCGATTTTCCCATATTGTGCTATAATCAAACGCAAATTTCATGCTTTGCTTGTTTAAGCTATTAATTGCTTAGGGTTAAACTTATGAAAAAATGTGGACAATATCTCGGCCTGGTGTTGGCGCTATCATTGCTGGCACTGTTAAATGTGCCCAGTGTTGCTCAGGCACAGGATGAATGGCCTTGCGACGCGACGCTCTATATTGCCGAGCGAATAACAGGCTCACAATCGAGACTCTATACAATCGATCGGACTACCGGCGCACTCGTCTTTCAGGGCGATTCGGGCCTGCCGACGCCCAGCGATTACAACGCGCTTGCCTATAACCCGGTCGATGCTTATATGTATGCGGTGCGTGAGAACAGCGGTACTTACTATCGCATCGGAGACAACAGCGTCTCTGTCAATATCGGCAGCATCGGCGCGCCGCCTAACTCCGGAAGGTTTTGGTGGGCCGGCACTTTTTGGTACGACGGCACAAATTGGGTGCACCTCGTGCTCGAAGGCGGTATCGGAACCGCTCATACCATGTACCACGTCAACCCGACGGCGCCGGTTAGCAACCCGGCGAGCATCATCCGCACCGTTTCCGTCACGCCGGGTAACCTGGCCTGGGGCGACATCGCCACGCACCCTTTGACCAACGTTGTCTATGGCTCTCCGGACTCGCCTAACCGGAATCTGTACACTATCGACCCGGTTACGGGCGTGGCGACTGCCGTTGGCCCGATGCAGGATGCAGCCGGCAATCAATATTACGCGGCAGCCTTGTTCTTTGATGCCTACGGTCAGCTTTGGGGCTATACCGATGTTGAGCCGCCCTCCGGCTATAACTTCGTGAATCTGGTCCGCATAGATACGACCACCGGTGCGGTCACCCCGGTGAACACCGGCGCCGGGACGAGCCGGAGCGATGGGACGTCCTGTCCCTATACCCTTTATGCCGAAAAGACGGTGTCGCCGGCAAGCATCGCGCAGGGCGGCGTGGTGACTTATACATATGTGATCCGCAATAATAACGACAGCTCCGGCAGTATTACTTTCCGGGACGTCATGCCGGATGCGCGGACTTTCGTAGGCGGGACCTTGAGCGTGAGCAACGGCAGCGGCAGCCCGAACAGCTATGGCGGCACCAACATGCTGACGATTAACAACGTCACAATCCCGGCAGCGACTGTGGGGGCAGGGGGCGTGCGCACGATTGGCATTGTGACAATCACGGTCGATGTGAACGTAGGGATGACGCCGACCGGCCAAGTATTTAACCAAGCCGTGCTCTCCGATCTGCCGGCCAACCTCCACTTGCCCGGCAACGGCACGCTTTCCGACTATCCGCCGACCAATGGCTATCCTGATGTGACTCCGTTGACCATCACCGCTGCTCTGCCTACTGCCGCACCTGCCGCTACATCCAGCCCGCGCACCGAATGGGCCGACCCTGTATT
>CAZJBO010000180.1:0-5865 GCA_964544075.1 uncultured Anaerolineae bacterium | reverse complement strand
GTCGAGCCGATAAGAGTTTATGCCGCCTAGTTCGCCGAAGCCGCGCTGTTCCACCGTCATGGTGACAAAACCGGCTTGCGCCAGCACCAACGCACAAGCGCTATGATACGAAGGGGACAGCCCGGCGAGCTGGCGGATGGTGCCGTGTCCGGGATAGAGCAAGATGGCCGGAGCGCTGCCGCGCGTGCGCAGATGTGAGGGCACAAAGACATATGCCGGCAGGGACAAGCCATCGTCGGCGACAAAGGTAAGCGCTTCGCGTCGCACGCCCTCCAAGATGGCGCGCTCGTGGACGGTGAATTCAGGCGGGTCGCGCCGCGCGCTTTCATCATAGCGCGGTGTCACGCCCATGAGCGCGGCGAGCTTGTCATGGAGCTGTGTGCGCCAGGCGCGCCAAGCTGTGCGGTCGCCACCGGGATAGGCGAGTGTCGGCGTCACGTCACGCATCCGATGCATCACCATCTTGACCTGCTCGGTGATCGCATCATCGGCGTCGTCCGCATCGCCTCTGAATACGCCTTGTAGGAGCTTCGCACCGGCCTGGGCGAGCAACCCAACCCCACTGGCGACCTGTTGCACGGTGCGCGTCACGACGTCGAGGCTCTCTCCCTTTTCCTTCTCGACCAAGTCGGCGGCGGCTTCTTCGGTAGATATGCGTCGGCCTGCGCGCTCGGTCAGCTCGGCACGGTGCTTGTATACCCACGTGTAAAGGTCGGCGACCGTACGTCCGGGGAACAACTTGAGCAACCCGCTCTCGGCGAGAGTGTCGGCGGCCAGCGAGTAGACCATATCGTACCAACTGGCGGCGGCGTCCTCGTAGCTAACCTCGTAACCATCGATCAGGCTCAGGTTGCGGCGGTAGAGTTCGATCTGGAACGCAAGTTCGGGATAGCGTCCCGGCGCGGTGAACTCGATATTGTGGTCGGGCCGGGTTTGGTCGAGGCGGGTCTTTTCCAGGAACTCCAGGCGCTCGGCTTTGGTCAGGATATCATCAATGTCGTCGTCAAGGCTCAGCTCAACCGTGGTGGGGTATTCCCACACATGCGCCTCGATGCTGTCGGCTCCGAGCTGCCGCATAACCGAGACACGATGATTGCCGTCTTTGACGAAGTACATCTCGCCCACTTTATAGACTTCAATGGGCGGCAGACCCTGGTCACGTTGAAGCGCCGCCACACGCTGCCAGCGCAAGGCGTCGCCATCTACCAGAGGCAAAAACTCGCGCGTGAAGTCCTGATAGCGATCCACGCTGCCCACGATCGCATCAAGCGGGATATTGAACACGCCTTTATAGTATTTCTGGAACAAGCGCAACTTCGTGCGCACATCCTCAAAGGGGAGCAGGCCGGCGTGCGACGCCCCGCCGAACAAGCTCAGCAGTCCGCCGCGTGCACGGCTGCGCGCCTTCCCCCAATCTGACCGCGCCTCATTTTGCGTTGTTGGGTCGATATCCATAGTATGCCGCCCTCTGGCGCGCAGAAGTGATGCGCACCATATATATCTACGAGTTACGATACAAAGGGTTGTGCCGGCGCACAATTTCCCTTATTCGCAGCGTTCTGTCAAGCGTATTCTGCTCACTCGCCGTCCTCGCATATTATCTTCCACTTTATCAGATGTCATCCTTCGGTTACAATCCTTCGCAGTATCAATATCTCCGTCCCTAAGCTCGAAATTGAGATGTCAGCGTTGTAGAGCGACGGGAATAAAGGGACCCACATACAGATGCAAGAACACAAGCTCACCGGAGCATGGCGGCTTAGATCGCTGCCGCTCGAAAACCACCCGCTGCGCCGCACGCTCATCAACCCCCACGCCGACCCCGCACGGGTGGCGCTGGCAACGCTCGACGCGCCCGCCCTTGACGACAGCGCATGGGACGCGGTGCCCGATAGCACACACCTACAGCTGCACTTCTACCCCGATAACCCATACTGGGGGGCGCAGCTGCGCACGCTAAACGAAAAAGCCTGGGTATACCGGCGGCACATCCCCCCCGACGCCATCCCCACTGCGCGGCGCTACCGGCTGCGCTTTGATGGCATAGATTATTACGCCGAGGTCTGGCTCAACGGGGTATGCCTGGGACGCCATGAGGGGAACTTCGCGCCTTTCACATTTGACGTCACCGCACACCTACGGCCCGACCGTGACAACCTTCTGGCGGTCATCGTCACCGCGCCCTGGGACCCACCCGCCGGGGGTGCAAGCCCGGTGGACCGGGTGCGGCGCGGCATGGTCAAGGGCTTGTACGAGCACGCCGAGGGCGTCATCCCCCCGAACGTGAACCCCATCGGCATATGGCAGCCGGTGCACCTGCTGGCAGACGACGGCGTGAGCGTGGAAGCGCTGCGCATCACAACGCAAATCGACGGCACGGTCAACGTACAGCTTGCGCTAGAGAACGGCGGGGAGTGCACACGTCCGCTCACTCTGACGCTGTGTATCACCGCCGAGAACCATGATGGGCCGGGCGCCCAAGCCACACTCAACGTAGAGGCAGCGCCGGGCCGTACTGCGCTGACGCACACGCTCAAGCTGGACGCGCCGCGCTTGTGGTGGCCCTGGGACCAGGGCGCGCCGAACCTCTATGCGTTAGAGGCCACCCTCGGCGATGCGGGCGATGCCGACCACGTGTTGTGCCGACGCCGCGAAGTCTTCGGTGTGCGTGAGGTCCACATGGAACGCAGCCCCGAACGCTTCGCCTTGCACGTCAACGGACGGCGGGTGTTCATCCGGGGCACCGGCTACATCCCCGATCTGTACTTGAGCCGCGTCACGCCCGAAACCCTGACGCGCGACCTCGATTACATAATCGATGCGGGGCTGAACCTGGCGCGGGTTCATGTCCATGTCTCACCCCGCGCCCTATACGCGCTGGCCGACCGACGCGGGCTGCTGATCTGGCAAGACTTCGAGCTGAACTGGCTGCATGACTATTCGGCAGAGTTCGAGGCGCGCGCGGTGGCCCTGCAACGCACGATGTTTCGCCTCTTGCACAACCACCCCAGCGTCGTGATCTGGTGCTGCTATAACGAGCCGACCATGCTAATGTTCGACCGAGAGAACCTGCTGCTGCGCCCGGTACCGGCGCTCTATGCCGACGCGATACAACAGGACACGACGCGCCCGATCTTCATGTGCTCAGGCCAACGCGAGGATGACTTGGTGCGCGGCGGTGATGTGCACACCTATTATGGCGCGATCTGGAGCAAGAACTATACCGATGCCTTCTACGACAAGGCACGGCTCAACAGCGAGTTTGGCTTCGAGGCCCCGGCAGCTCCCGACACTCTGCGCGCCTGGCCGGTGCTCTGGGCGCGGACGAAGCATCTGGAGGCAGAGATTGATATGCTCTGGGAGTACCAGGCCGCGCTCACGCGCTATCATGTGGAGCATTACCGACGCATACGCTTTGCGCCTTGCGGAGGCTATGTACACTTCTGGCTCGCAGACCTCGCGCCGAGCGTGGGGTGTGGGGCGCTGGATGCGCTGCGGCGCCCCAAAGGGGGCTATGCGGCGCTAAAGCTGGCCTCGCAACCGATACACTTCTTCATGGAGCACGACGGGCGCGCACCGGTAGCGCTCTGGGCGGTGAACGATACATCGGTAGACCGGGACGAACTCAAGGCCGCCTGGATGGTAGAGAGTGCATCAAAGGCAACCCTGATAACAGACACAAAGACGATCAACCTGCCGGCAGGTGAACTGCGCAAGGTCTGTGACACCAAATGGGCGCTTGACGAGGCGGCGAAGGGCTGTACGGTCACATTAACCCTGCACGATGCCGGCGGTGCGGAGCTGGTGCGCAATATCTATGTACGCCCGTTCGAACCACGCAAGCGTCCGGCGGGCTATCCCTGGAACTATGACCCCTTCTTAGGCGTGAAGGTGTTCGACCAACCGGGCGCACAAAGCATCATCGGCCCGGTGAACCACCCGATGCTAAGGCCGCTCAAACCGCTGATACATGCGCTTGCCGAGTGGGGATTGCGGCAAGAACTTCCACCGCGCCTGGCAAACCGTTTCTCGCAGCTGGTGGAACTGTTGCGCGGTCGGGAAGTGCTATCGGACGAGTAGACGCGCCTCTTTATCCCTCGCCCAGCGCCGCGCTCACCCAAGCAAGCAGATCGCTTTGCGCGGGGGTTTCGGGACCGGCGCCTGCCGCATCGACCGCCGCGAGCGCGGCCTCGCGCGTCATGCCCAACGCGACAAGCGCGCAAGCCGCCAGCGTGCCGGTGCGCCCGATGCCCGCCCCGCAGTGGATGAGGACGTGCACGCCGCGCTGCAAGCTCGCCGCTACATCGCGCGCCAGAGCAAGGAACAAGGCTTTATCCTCCGGCACGCCGAAGTCTTGGATGGGGAAGTACCAGGTCACCCAGGGCAACGTGCCGGAGGTGAGCGCTTGTGCGTAGTCCGGGGCTTTATGTCTCACCTCATCCACCGATGTGAGACAAACCACCGTCTCGATATCATGTGCTCGGATCAATTCACACTCTTCGGCGAACGGACCGGCGCGTCCCGGCATCCGGGAGAGGAACAACCCACGCGGCAGCGCGTCGGGCAATGTGACGGCGCGTAACATTGTACTCATCTACTCGCAAAACTCCTCGACCATCCAATCGGCCAGGGTAATATCCCATATGGGATGGAACGCCCGGCTACGGACAGAACTTATATAAGCCTTAAACACAAGACCCGTCGCCATGCAGATGAATGGATACCATTTTATCATATCTCTGAATAACCGGTCGGTGTATAATAAAGCGACGCGCCGGACACCCCGTACCGGCTTTCATCACAGGGTATTCCTATGGTCACAAAAACTCTGCGCGATGCCTCACCCCTGGATACCTATACGCATCTCGCCGAATTCTACGAGAAGGCCGGCTTAGCCCGGTTCAGCACCGAGATTGTGCCGCATATCATCATGTGGGCGCAGCAGCACGACTGGATCGGGCGCCGCATCATGGATATGGGCTGCGGGGTCGGCAGCACGGCGGTCTGGCTTGCAAAGCAGGGCTTCCGTGTGATCGGCATTGACGCCTCCGGCGCTATGTTGGTCAAAGCCAAGCTCAAAGCACAAGCCGCCAATATCGCCATGACGTGGCGACAGCAAGACATCCGCACGCTCGAATACAGCGGTGCGCTAGACATGGTGCTTAGCCTGGGCGTCATCAACTATATGCAGCAAGGCAAACACGACGAGCTGGCACAAACCTTTGCCCATGCCCACCGCGCGCTCCTACCGGGCAAGCTCTTTATCTTCGACGCATATACCATCGAGGGTCTGGCCCAACGCTGGGGCACCAATACACACTTTTTATACGACGACCAAGAGAGCCTCACGGTTTTCGTCCGCAGCGCCTTCCGGTACGAAGACAGCCGCTGCATCCTACGCTACATGATATACCACAGCGACGGCAAAGGCTGGCAGCGTGCCGAAGAACAACACATCCTGCAAGGCTACTCTGTGGCCGGTATCGCGTCCCGACTCAAGAGCGTGGGGTTCGATAGGGTGAACGTGCTTAGCACAACACTGCAACCGATCGACCTCGTGAAGGGCGGCGAGAGCCGCGTGATCTTCATCGCACGCAAGGCGCACGAACCCTCGGCAGGGTCATAGCTAGATGGCAACACTCACACCCTCACCCACACACGCGCACACACACCGACTCACACAGTTATACCGGGAGGCAGCGCCCACCTACCATGAGGTCATCGCCCCGGTGATGTCCACGCTTGCCACCCATGCGTTCGCGCCGGTGACGTTTCGGCCCGGCGACCGCGTGCTTGATATCGGGGCAGGCACCGGCGCAACCATCCATACGCTGCTTACCACTCCCCCCACCCGGTGGTCGGGCA
>CAZJBO010000179.1:0-5891 GCA_964544075.1 uncultured Anaerolineae bacterium | reverse complement strand
GGAACGAAGACAAGGCCCCCGGCACCCCGATCGGGGAGACTGCCTACTATAACCTGATCTTCGAGGTGCCGGGGATCAGCCCGTACGCGCTGGCCGCGCCGACGCAATAAGGAGGCGGGCTACTTTTCGTTATACAACCCGGCCTCGGCCAGCACAGCGCGCAGCGCCGCCCGCTCGCTATCCGAGGGCGGGCCGAGCGGTGGGCGTACTGCGCCCCCGTAGTAGCCCAACATATCCAGCGCCGCCTTGAGGCCCGGCGGCCCCAGCCGCTTCGCCACTACGGTGTTGAGCGGCACCAAGCGCGCCTGGATTTGCCGCGCTTTAGCCCAGTCGCCGGCTTGGTACAGGCGGTAGATTTGGATACAGGCCGCCGGTGCAAGGTTCGCCAGCATAAGGACGCCCCCGACTGCCCCCATCGCCAGGGCCGGGAGCAGCGCTCCCCCCATCCCTGCCAACACTGCAAAGTGGGGGTTATCGGCGGTGCGTTGTGCGACCTGTCCCAGCTTGGCCAGGTCGCCGCTGCATTCCTTTACACCGATGATGTTGGGGTGGTGCGAAAGCTCGACCACCGTCGCGGCGTTCATGTTCACGCCGGTATAGCGCGGCACGTTATAGATCAATATGGGGATAGGTGCAGCGTCTGCCACGGCGAGATAGTGCGCGCGGAGGACATCGGGCGTCATCAGGAGATGGTAATATGATGGCGTGACCACAAGCGCAAGCTCGGCGCCCGCTTCGGCGGCAAGCCGCGTGAGCCGGATGGTGGCACGGGTGCCCTCGCCCCCGGCGCCGGCGATCATCAAGCGGTCTTGTGGTATCATCTCGCGGGCGGCTTGCCATAGGCGTATCTTCTCGTCCTCATCCAGCAGTGCCGCTTCGCCGGCTGAGCCTGCTATCACAAAGCCGGCCAGATCATGCCGATTCCAACGGGTTAGGTTATCGCGCAGCGCGCCGACGGCAAGGTCGCCGTCAACGTTGAACGGTGTGGGTATGGGTAGGAATATCCCACGCGGAGAAGGTTTGCTCATTTGCGCCATCCCTTTTGATTAAAGACTTGCAGCCATACACATGTGCCGCGTATGGCTTCAGTATAACAGTTTACTACCAACCGTATGCTAGCCAAACGCTAACAATCCTCAAGCGATACCCGCCGGGTACTTCTTCACCTAGAGCTTTGCGCCGTAGGCACTCCCTGCCAGTGTGTCCCGCCGATATAGCGGGTATCGCCGTCGGCGTGGTGGATATAGTATGTTGTGAAGATGCTGCCGTCGGGCAGCTGCACCGAGCTGGGATACCCCAAGTCGCGGTCGAAGCCATCGGCGCGGAGCACGATCTCGTTATCAACATCCCAAGTGTGCCCGCCGTCGGTGCTCAGGCAGGCGCGCACCCCGAACGGTGCGCGGCGGTAGCCATACGTGCATAAGATGCGTCCGTCGCGCAGCCGCAGCAGATGCGCCGGATGTCCCCAGATCGGGGTCTGCGCCAGGCTGTGCCAGCTGAGGCCGCCATCATCCGAGAAGGCACGGTAGAGATATTCATACCCCACGCGGTATACGCCGCTGCGTATCATGGCGAGCAAGCGCCCCCCGCCCAGGTCACAGAGCGCCGGTTCTTCAAAGCTAAGGGCGTCTTCCGGGTGCCGTGCGATGAGCGCCGGTTCGCCCCAGGTGTGCCCTCCGTCGTGGGAGCGGACTACATAAGCCCGGCTGAAGGTGCTGCCGGGATCGCCGCCGTATGCCGGCAAGAGCAATGTGCCGTCGGTCAGCTCAAGGATGGCGTCCGAGCAACCGGCGCGTGGCAGCGGCGCAGCATCAACGGCGGTCGGTGTGGCGCTCCATGTGGCGCCGCCATCCGACGAGACGATCACAAACGGCCCCTCGAAGTCGGCCCAATAGCCGTTGGTAAGCTCCAGCGCCGGGTAGAAGAGGCGGTCCTTCTGGTCGGGCGGCACCACGCGCCAGCGGAAGAAGTTAATCATCAAGGTGCCATCGCTCCGCTGCATGATAGAGGGGTCTTGTTCGCCACAATCGGCGCTGTTATAGAGCACGCGATAGCCGCCCCAGGTGTGCCCCCCGTCGCGGCTGGTCAGAGAGGCAATGCGCGAGCTGCGGTCGAGGTGGTCATAGCCACGCCCCAGCAGGTCTTTACCCAAGTCGGCCTCGCGGAAGACGATGATAAGGCGTCCATCATTAAGGGCGACCAGGTCGGGGAAGGCGCTGTAGCTTTGGGCCTTGCGGTAGATGACGATGTGTTCCATGTTGGCTTAACCGTACCTTTTTACTTCTTCGGCTCTTGGAGGATTGCGGCTTCGGCAATCTTATACTCTTCGTAGATGCGTTCTAACCCGCTCTTGACGCGCCGCTGGATGTCCTCGTACGGCCCTCCGAGCGGGAACAGATCGATGAACTCCGGCGCCAGGGCTGCCACATCGGAGCGTGGGCATCCGGTGCGGTAGAGGTTAGAGACTCGGCGGCGTGCCAGGCGGAGGTATTCCGACACCGGGACTGTGGCGGTTTTGTCGGTGACGGGGCCGCGCCCCGGCACCACCACATCGGCGGCGAAGCGCGCGCGGCGTAACGCGGTTAGGCTGTCGAGCCAGGCTTTCGAGACGGCGTGGCTCAGGTATGGGTGGGTGCCGACCACGACGCTGTCGCCTGTGAACACGATCCGTGCATCGGGGAAGTGTACCCATGTGCTGCCGGGCGTGGGGCCGGGCATACTGAGCAGCAGGACCGTGCGGCCCCCGTGTTTGATGTACAAGCGTCGGCTAAAGCTCGCGTCGAGCTTTTTTAGCTTGACGCCGGAGAAGCTCGCGCGCTCTGTCTCGTCTCTGGCGAGCGCCTCTATCGCCTGGTCTACGAAGGAATTGGGCAGCGCCCGTATCGCGTCGGAGGTATGGCGGTGCCCAAGCACGTGTCCTTCGAACCAATGGCCGCCTATGATGCGGTCGCGGTGATGGTCGGTATTGATGACGTATCGCACCGGCGCCGGGTCATAGCGTAATAGCTGTGCACGCCAGCGCCGCGCTTCCTCCGGATAGGCGGGGGTGTCGATGAGGATCCAGCCATCATCGGTCTGCACCGCACCGACGTTTGCCCGGCGGAAAGTAGTCGAGACAAAAATGCCCGTACCCGGTTTGATTTCTTGCACTTTGTGCGCTCCCCTCACTCGACTTTATCTGTTCGGAACATCGGTCGATGTTCTCCCGCCCCGCTGCACCCTCCGGCTCCGGTGATGCGGAGGTGTGGGGGTATTATGCTATATGCCTAAGAACTTAAGCACTCCAGGCCTCCAACACGGCGAGTTCGGCCTCTGCTAGTGCGGCGTCGAGCTGCACCACGGTCGCCGGCACTCCGCCGCCGGCGGCATATCGCGGACGTCCGCCGCCGCGTGTGGTTTCGAGCACCGCCAACGCGCGCTTGAGGACCGCCACCATATCATGCGAGAGGTTCTCAGAGCACGCGGCGATCAGCTGGGCCTTCGCACCGGCCAGCCCCAACAACACTATGGTAGACGCGCGTTCGGTGAGCTGTGCGGTCAGCTTGTTTAGGTCGTTTTTGTCATATCCGGCGTCTTCGGCAAAGGCGCGCCGGATGATGCGCACTTTGCCGTGCTGCACGGCGCTGTTCAGCAGCGCGTTGCCCTCATGCGTCAGGAGCGCGGTGTGTGCTTTGTTATAGGCCGACCGCAGCACTTTATAATCTGTTCGGAGCCGTTCGACCGCATCAACGATCTCCCATGTCCCCACGGTGAGCGCCGCCGCCAGCGTGTTGGCGGTGGCGTTCTTCGCGCGGTAGTCTAGCAGGGCGAGCCGTCCGCAGCGGAACTCGACGCGGGTCTTCTCGCCGCGCTTCTCGCACCGGAGTATCTTGATAATGCCCACTTCGCCGGTATCGGTCACATGGGTGCCGCCACAGGCGGTTGTATCGAAGGAATGGATCTGTACCACACGGAGTTTAGCGGTTTTGGGCGGCGCCTTCCGGAGCTTTATCTCGGCCAGCTCCGCCTCGGTCGGGAACCAGGCGCGCACCGGGAAGTTGTATGTCACGACCGAGTTTGCCAAATCCTCGACCGTGTCAATATCGGCTTTGTGTATCTTGGCGGTGTCAAGATCAATCGTGACGCTCTCGCCGCCAAGATGAAAACCGACGGTATCGACCTCGATGATCTCGGCAAAGGCCGCCGAGAGGATGTGTTGGCCGGTGTGCTGTTGCATGTGGTTAAAGCGGCGCTTCCAGTCAAGCTCACACTTCACCGTGCCTTCGGGGGGCGGCCCATCGAGCTTGAGCACATGCACAACCGCGTCACCTTCGGTGAATACGTCTATCACCGGGATGTCTGCGATGGTGCCCTTGTCGTGGAGCTGGCCGCCGCCGGTGGGGTAGAAGGCGGTGCGGTCGAGCAGCACAGCGGGGCGTCCATCTACACTTCGCGCTTCGAGCACGGTTGCCTCGAAGCTGCGGAGATGGACATCTTCATAGTACAGACGCTGCGTCATCATGTCTTGTCCTTGTTCTCTCTATTAGAACACTAATTGTAACCCAAAAATGGCCGATTGGACGGGGGAGCTTCCGGGACGATGCTTTGATCTGTGATATCTGTCCGCCCGCGCTTTTTTAACTGGCGCTTGAGATAAATTATGATATGCTCATTATATATTCATACTGTCCGTTTATATGATGGAGAATTATAGAAATGGTACATTCTCATCACCTTCGCGCTTTGTTCGTAATCGTTATACTCATCGGCGTGCTGACGCTCGGCATGGCGCCCACCATCGCCGATGCGGGTAATAACGAACCTGTCACGGTCACCGGCTGCGGTGCCTGGGATTTCAATCACGTCATACTCAATAATATCGATGGCAAAGTATTCAACATCTCGTTCGAATGGATGCCCCTCAGCGGAGCCGCCACCTATCGCTTTAAGCTGCACCGGCAGGGCGTCGCTCCCTTCGAGTATTTGCTCTACGGCGACCTGGGCACGCTCGTCGATATCTCCGACCTTGAGCCGGACGTGGTGGGCACCTACACCTTCATGGTGACCGCCTACGATGATGCCGGCAACGAACTGTGCACCACCCCCATCGAGGGGCACAGCTTCGAGATCATTGAAGTCTACATCCACGGCGTCCCGAAATGCACCCCCTACGTCGTAGTGCTGCCCGGCAGCCCTTATACCGGGGCAGCCGACATCACCCCGCCCGGAAACAACTACGACGGGCGCGCGCTGGACTGTGGGGCTACTATCTACGGCAACAACAACAGCAATATTATCTACGGCACCCCGTACGACGATATCATTTACGGCTATGGTGGGAACGACGAAATTCACGGTGTCGAGGGCGACGATACGATCTACGGCGGCGCAGGCCGCGACTTCATCTTCGGCGGCACCGGCAGCGACACTATAGAAGGCAATACTGGTGTCGACTGGCTCTTCGGCGGCTGGGATAACCGGGGTGGCGAAAGCCGCAACGATATCGGCAGCGATACCATAAGCGATACCGGCGGTGACAACATGGACATGCTCTTCGGTGGCAACTTGAACGCCAACGGTGCGGTGGGGCACGACGGGAGCGACACCCTCACCGACAGCGGCGGGAACATGGACATGCTCTACGGCGGCAACTGGAACCTGGGCGCGGGCGGCAGCGCCATCGGGAACGACAACGTCGGCGGCGGTAACGATGTTATCAATGCTCAGGATGGCGTTGCGACCGACCGAGTTTACAGCGGCAACTATAACTTTGGCGCCAGCGCCGGCCTCGACTTTGGCGCCGGTGGCGATACTCTGATCTGTGACATCGGCGAAGCCGTTTGTCTCCAGGGTAATAACCCTTAAGCGCACGTGCATTACGTGCATAGTGAAAGAGGGCGCGGCATTGCCGC
>CAZJBO010000178.1:0-5943 GCA_964544075.1 uncultured Anaerolineae bacterium | reverse complement strand
ATAGGAAGGTCGCATCAGACCGCGCACGGTCTACCGTTCGTCCGGTCAGGAGTTGTGCCCCGGTTTGCAGTTTGACGCGGGCGGTTGATGCTTCGTCGCCTGTGAGCAGGAACGCCGGGCACACTGCGACACAGCTCCCGCAGCCGGTGCAGGCGCGCATCGTCGCGGCCAACTCGTCGTCGTCAAGACCTCCGGTCCGGTTGGCGCGCGGGGGTGGCAGAACGGACGTCGTGTGGTCCTGCCGCCGGAGCAGGCGCGCCACCTGTCCGAGCTGAGAGACACAGGTTTGGGCGAGCCTAAGCGCCGGATGGAAAAGCATCGCCCGGATACCGGCGCGGTGGCGTGGGTTAAAGAGGTTTTCCGGGTCGGCGGCGCGCCGATATGTCCGGGCGGCGTCGGGAGCACGGCTTTGTTCGAAGAGCAGGTTTGCGGTTCCGATGGTGTAAGGGGCGCCGCTATGTCGGATGGCGGCGTGCACGATCAGGTGTCGCATCAGGCGATAGAGTGGGTAGGCGTGGCTGTGAGCATCGCATAGGAAGTATGACATCACCAGGGCGGTGTGTCCGACGGCTTGACCCGGTGTGGGCGCTGCAATCAATGTCGCAACGGATGGGGATAGCCCGAATTGTGCCGCAGTCTTGCTTATGGCTTCGAGGAAGGCCCCCGCCGCCGGCAGCGGCACGATGCAGGGTGCGGTGAGCAGGTCGGGACCGTAGCGTTTGGCCGCCATCGGATAGAAGCGGCGCTGCCAGAGCGTCGCCGCTGCGTAGGCCGGGGCTTCCTCTACCAGGAAGTCGGCGTGGGCGAGGGCGTCTTCAAGGTCGTGTTGCTGCGTCTCGGATTCGACATGGACAAGCACTGCCGGGCGTTCGGCATAGAAGGGCGCGCGTCCGGGGTGTGCCTCGGCATAGAGTCGGTTCAGGTTTGTCATATAGTCGGCGTTGTAGAGTTGGAGGTGCGCCAGGTGTGTTTGACCGGCGATGAGGTGTTGGACCATGCGCAGTTGGTCGGGGGCGGCGTCGAAGTAGAAGAGGTGCGTGTGCGTGAAGCGGGGCGTGGGCCGGATGCGCAAGGTTACTTCTGTTACAACCCCCATCCGTCCTTCCGCGCCAAAGCAAGTGTCGAATGTTTTATCGTGGGAGGTGAGCGTGCGGGTCTCGCCGGTGCTGCTGACGAGGCCTAGCGCTGCAACCCAGCGTCGGAGGTGCCCATAGCCAAAGGCGTTGATGCCCAACCCGCCGCTTGCCACCCATCCGCCTACGGTAGAGAAGCAGCTGGCGGGGTAGGTGTAGAGCGTGAACCCGTGTGCCGCCAGCGCGCTTTCGAGGCTGCCCCAGCTTGCGCCTGCCGCCACGGTGACCGTGCCCGCGTCGGTATCGACGGGATCGATGCGGTTGAAGGATGCAAGGTCGATGCACAGCCCTCCCGCCGACGGGGTCGACTCACCCTGGGTGCCGGTCGAGAGGCCGCGTGGTACGATGGGGATGTGTTGTGCGTAAGCCCAGGCGACTGCGGCGGTGATGTCTTGCAGGCAGGATGGTTTGAGGACCAGGTAAGGTGTCATGCTGTTGGGCATGGCGTCGAGCTGTGCGCGGAGGTCTGCGATCAGGGCGTCGTGTGTTTTCATGACTGCGATTTCGTGTAGTCACCAACAACAAACCAACCCAAAACAACAACGCAAACAACACACTGCCCAGCCGGCGACGCCATAAAATTTTGCAGCTCCCGCGAGACTAACTAACATCCTCGCGCGTGAAGTACAGCGGCAAACCCAGCAGTGTGGCCAGGACGATGTTAAAAAAGACGTTGAAGTAAACGCCGGAAGCAAAGGAAATGTAAGTATCTAGCACAAACCAAAGCAACAGGCCGGCAACTAAGCACGTCCATGCCCACTTTTCTTTGTTCCGGAACGGATGACGGACAATGAAACCCATGAAAACCCCCCAGCCCGCCATTGTTGCGCCCAACACGCCATACACCCAATGCCTGAAGTTTTCTGCCGGGGCAGTGGGGTCTGCTGTATCCCAGAAGACCGGGTTAACCTGGTCATCGAATGGCGAAAAGAGCACAGTGTTATTCAACACCGCCATAAGGATACCGAACGCCACAATACACACGCTGACGACAGACAGCCACTTCTGCCAAAATGCAAAGTCCTTGTTCACGGTTGATCTCCTCTTAGTAACTAATAACCGACAAACTAAACTAACCGGACAGTTTCTCGCCCAACGATACGAGACCATATGCGGCGGCTATGAGTTCGACCGGGTGGATGGTGCGAATGCCTGTTGTGGATTCAATCCACCAGCGGCAGGTCTCGCTATCACACACGATCACCGCCGGTTTTACCTCGCGCGCCTGTTCAAACAATGGGCTGCCTACCGCCTGGGCAATATCATACTTCTCGACCTTATAACCATAGGTCCCGGCGATGCCGCAACACTCGGCCTTTGACATAACCACATTGAGCGCGGGCACCAGATCAAACAGGTCGAGCGCCGGCAGCCCCATGTTGTGCGCCTTTAACTGACACTGCGCATGATAAATCACGGTCACATCCAGTGGTGCGAAGTGTGCATCAAAGCCGCCTGCTTGCCATAGGTCGGAGAGGAACTCCATCAGGTCATAGGTTTGCCGTGCGACGACGGCTGCCTCTTCTGTATGGATGTCGAGAATCTCGCGGTAGTCGGATTTGAGGCTGAGCGTACAGCTGCTGCCGTGCCCGATGATGGGGATGCCCTCCCGCGCGTAAGGCGCTAGCCACTGCAAGTTATGCTTTGCATAGCGCCGCGCGGCGTGATACTCACCATTGGACATCATCGGGAGGCCACAGCAGTTTTGCTCCGGCAACACAACATTGTATCCGTTGCGCTCCAGCACGGCGACCGCTGCGCGCGGCACCCAGGGTTCATAGTAGTTACCGGCGCAACCGTGGAAGTATGCGACCGTGCCGCGCGTCGCCTCAGGGCGTGCGTGCTTGGCAAACCACTGACGGAAGGTCTGGCGCTGCCAAGCGGGGAAGGGACCTTTGCGGTGCATCCCCATGAGCTTCTCGGCGGCGATGCGTGTAATGGGCAGCTCGAATATAAAGTTCGCAAGCGGCGCAACCGGGTGCCCGATCTTGCCGAGCAGCTCTGAACGCCCTAAGATGCGGTTACGCAACGGCAGGCGGTTAAACAAAGCGCGCTCGCCATCATACAGGGCAGCACGTGCTTTGCTGTTCATCTCCATGACCTTTACCCCGTGCGGGCAGACCATCGTGCAGATGCCGCAGCCGGAGCAATAATCAACCGATTTGTCGGGCGCGTCCTTGCCGTTGGCACCGGGCGTTCGGAAGCGCTGCGCCTGTGGCCCGACGGTCTTGGGGCCGGGGAAGAGTTCGGTAACGGCGGCGGTGGGACAGGCCGAGGTGCAGATATTGCATTTAAGGCAGAGGTCGGCGGTGAATTCGGCGCGTGATATGTTGTGTGTATGGTTCATTTGAGTAAGCAGTTTTTACAGCGAGAACTCGTCCACGTGTGTGCTGGGGTCTGGGAAGCCGTAATGCGCGATCAAGTTAGGCAGTGTCTCGCACTTACGCGGGTGCCAGGGCAACAGCATTGCATAAAGCAGGTCGTCAATCAAGGCGAGCAGTTTTGATAACTCGTCGATATGGGTTGGCAACTGCCTACGGTATAACTCATTGATTAGAGAGTGCAATGTCGCATCTTGGATTTGTTCTGCATCGCTCTGGTCAATCCATGCGAAAATCTCATCGGACCCAAACACCAATACAGATTCACGCAGCCCGAACAGGTTCGTCACAATGCCTGCACGCGCCATCAGGTCTTTGCTAAAGGGCGCTTGACGCTCTACGAATGCCGGCAGCGCCGGCATCACCGGAGGCTGGGCCTTTAGTATCCACTTCCCGATATCGGTGATGTTAATCATGAGCGCCTTTGAAAGGCCTGTCCAAGCCGCACGGTAATAGGCCGCCAGCTTTGTCTGCTCGGTCTCGGCTGCCTGGTCATAGCGCCAGAGCAGCGAGAGCAGATCGCTGAAGTCAAGCTCTGTCCAACGGATATTGTAAACATAGTTGGAGCGCAGCTGTCGCCCATGAGGTATCGGGTCGATGTGGTACGTAGAGGGCAACTGTCCTGTTGTCATGAGAGTCTCCTCGATATTACGTCGGGCGGTATATTACTCTAGTACACAAACCCGGAAATTCCAACCGGCCCCGGCGACGGTCACACAAAGCGAAGCGCACTCAACGCAGCCTTGTATCCTGTTGCGATGTCTACTGCCTCGCTTGTGCCATCTCGCAACGGATCATAGCCGCCGAGCAACCGCCCGCACACATATAGCCCCGCCGGTACAGCATCACCAAGCGGGCGCATATCGGCGTCGGCACGCACCCCGATTTGGTGCACCGGGTGCAGCTGCTCTGGCGGGAACAGGTCCGGCAAGAACCAGCTATCTCGATCGCCTACCGGACCCATCAAGGGCAGATTGAACAGAATCTCCCAAACCGCACCGGCGCGGTCGCTCTCTATGCCCCCGCCGAGCAACCCGCCGCTTGCCAGTATGACCGCATCACCCCGGATGATGCGCACACGTTGCGCTGCTGTGTTGATGGCAACGCCGACCATACGCCCATCTTCGACTACACCGCGCGTCACGTGCGGTCCGATGCTTATACGCACACCGCACGCCACAAGTTCTCGGCGCAACGCCTCGTACAGGCGCATCCCCGGCACCGAAGGCGGCAGTGTGTTGATCTCGAAGACCGGCACACCGAGTGCCGCTTCTAGTGCTTCGACGACGCGCACGCTGTCGTATAAGCCCAGCACCGCCGGGAAGCCCACCCGCGCTGCGCTTCCCACTGCCGGGCGCACTTGCCGGGCGACCTCGGCGCAGAAGTCGGGTTGCTCGAAGCGGCGGGCCAGGTCCATAGGCCATGCGTCGAAGTTGCCTTTGGGATGCGGAGGCAGTGTGACGTATAGGCTGCGTGCTGCGAAGCCTTGCATCTTGAGGATGTCGGCGGTCACGGAGGGGTAGAAGTCGCGCCAGCCCTCAAACCCGACGACCAGGGTCTCGCTGCCATCCCCCCTGAGCGCACCGGCTGCCATGCTCGCCGGGAGGAGCGCCGCGCGCCGCGTGAGGCCGGTCAGGGTGGCGATGAGCGCGTTAGTCTCCCCCCCCTCATAGTAGGGCAGGCCTTGTGCGGTCGTGGCGGCAAGGACGAGGTCTTTCCCTGTGTGCCAGGCATCAATGCCCGCCAGCGCGAGAGGATGCCCCGGCCTGTCGGCGATGAAGGTTCGGACGGCGTCTTGTAGCCCATCGCATGTGTCGAGCACCTCCATATAGCCGGGCGAAACGTGCGTTCTGCCTATACCGGCTGCCACCACATGCACCTTCGCCCCTGCGCGCGCGGCGACCAGCGCTGCCGTGAGTCCGGCCAGCCCGACGCCTATCACCACAACGCGCTTGCCTACACCTTTGGGCAAGGGAGGCGCGGGTGCAGGCGTGCAGGGGCGCATGGTACCGGCGCTCTCTAGATCGTGCGGGCGGATAACGCGCCCCATCATGCGCCGTGCGATAATCTCATCGAGCATCGCCTGCCGCAGATTATGCCCCCAGAGCAGCGGGCGCGCCCCCCCGAAGCGCCGCCGTGCGAACTCGCGCAGCGCTACGACGGTTTCTTCTGCCGGTGTACCACAGACCTCATGGCGGATCGCTGCCGTGCGGAAGGAACAGAACCCGCCCTGGCATGGCCCCATGCCAATGCGCAGATCGCGGCGCAGATCGTTGATCGAGGGCACCGATCCGTAGGAGGCCAGCGCCGCCTCAATCTGGGGGCGGGTGACCAGCTCGCATTCACAGATCAGCGCGCCGGGCATCGCGCCGTGTTCCAGGGCGCGGAGGCGCTCGCTCACGCTATAGTGTTCGTGTTCAGGGGTCATT
>CAZJBO010000177.1:0-5943 GCA_964544075.1 uncultured Anaerolineae bacterium | reverse complement strand
CCCATCCCGGTGCCGGCAGCGCCACCCGCCGGGTTCTGCGCTGCGTCACGCATCGCGTCGGCAGCCTGGAGCTGCGTATAGGTTGCCACATCGAGCAGGCCCATGCCCCGCAGCTCTTCGGCAGCGGCGGTGCGCGGGTTGATCGTCTTGATCTGGTAATCGATCAGCTGCAAGCCCACCGAGCGGAACTCGTCCTCGCTCTTGGCGCGCACGGCACCCTCAAGCTGGCTGTACATGCCGCTGAGCTGCATCACGTCGCCGGGGTTAACCTGACCGATGGTCTCTTGCAGCGCGCTTAGGACCATCGAGAGCAGGCGCTCTTTGATGTCGCTGAGCATGAAGCGTGGCTTGCCGATGCAATACTTCGCGGCGAAGGCTTGCGGGTCGATGACACGGAAGGCCATCACGCCGTGGCCTTGCAGCAGCACCCAGCCCAGGCCCTGCCCCGGCGTCTTCACGGGGATGGGTGCGGGCGTGCCCCAACCCACCTGGGGCAGCTCGGCGAGGTTGACATAGTACACCTCTGCGCGGAAGGGTGACTTGCCGGAGAAAGCCATGCCCAAGAGGTTAATCAGCAAGGGGATGTTGCCGGTCGAGAGCGTGTGGCGTCCGGGGGGGAGCACGTCGAGTGCTTTACCGTCGCGCACGAAGACGGCGGCTTGGTTATCGCGCACCACGCACTGCGAACCAAGCCGGAAGTCGCCGCTGCCGCCCTGCGGCTCGCGCCATGCGAGTTCTTCGGGACCTACGTTTGGATGTTCGACGATGTCAAGGATACGTACCATGTTTCTGCTCCTATAAAGTTCTGTTGTGTTTAATCAAAGAGGTCCGGCTCGGTGCCTTCGGCTATGCCGAGCATAACTTGTTTGCGCATATCGAAGGCCTGTATTGCTTCGCGGGTCAGGGCGTCGAGGCTGTGTATGGCGGCGGCGATGGCCTCGTTGTTCAAAACGGCGGTGTCGAGCGCATCGATCTGTGCGGCGAAGTCGTCCACATAGCCGAGCATTGCCTCGTCGAAAGCATACAGCCTCGCCAGTTCTTCCCCCTCTACCTTTACGCTGCTAAACAGACCGGCATAGCCGCGTGCAGCGGTACGAATCTTGTCAATGAAGGTTTGTATGAGGGTCTTGAGCGCGGCGGTGTCGTCGATCCACGCGATGCCGCCGCCACGCAACATACTCTTCTCGATCGGGGCGATGCGTTGCAACTGTTCCTGAAACTTCTGCACGATATAGTCGCGCAGCTGGCGGTCTGCCTCGCGGCGGGCCTCGGCCTCTTGGTATCCCCGATAGCCGGGGATGCGCTCACCGATCTTACCCATCGTCCCGCGTCGGCTCACGATCTTTTCGTAAAGGTCCTCTGGCATGGGGTGTTATCCTTCCCTATCTCTCTGCTTACATAGTATTAGTTTACACCAACTATCGCCCCGGTGGGAACCTCATATTTAGGGGGTACAAAAGCCCGCCGGTGGCTCAACATGCCCGGTACAATCACGTCGGCAAGAGCGGGGCCTTCTGGGTGAGCACCTGCACGGCGCCCGGCAAGACCTCGAACAGCAGTTTGTCGCCGACGTCCGGCTCGCCGTCCAAATCTAACCCCAGCGTCTGGCCGGGCAACGGCGTCACCTCGACACGGGCCGCGCGCCCATAATGCACGCCGGCTTCGCCGATATGGGCGCCCTTGTAAGCCTGCATAAGCCGCCGCACTACCCAAGCACGCGCCCCACCTTCCATCAAGACCACATCAAACTGTCCATCGTCATACCTTGCCTGGGGCGCCGCCCAGATGCCATGCCCGAACCACTGGCCGTTGGCGACGCCGACCACATAGGACGTGCCGGCATAGAACGGCGCACCGTCGAGCGTGACCCGGACGTGTTGGGGCGTGTAGTGCCTCAGCGCGGCCAGAATCGCGCGGATGAAGGTCCAGGGTCTGCGACGTGCGACCGCGTTTACACGCCGGTCGATATCGGCGCCGACCCCGGTGCTGGCGATGTTGAGGAAGAGCCGGGTGCGTGTCCCGGTGCGCACTCTGCCCACATCACAGGCCTGGGGCTGTGCCTCTGCCAACCAGCGGATGGCTTTCTTTGGCTTGTGTGGGATGCCCAGGGTGCGCGCCCAATCGCGCCCGGTGCCGACAGGGATTTGGCCGATGGCGATAGGCGGGGCGCCGGGCGGGGGCGGCGCTTTGAGCAGGGCGTTGATGATGCTGTGGTTGGTGCCGTCGCCCCCCACGATGAGGATGCGCTCGACCCCGACCGCGCGCGCCTTGTCGATGTGCGCGGCGACCTCGTCAACCCGCCGCGTGATGGCGATGATGAGGTCGTCGAAATATTCCATGAGGATAGGTTCGAGCTTGGGCCAGATGCGCGCCGCACGTCCTCCGGCGGCGTGTGGGTTAATTACGACCAGGTTCATGCGTATTGCTCATTTGACATGATATAACGACCAGCCGACCTCGGACCCCAACAGTGCGCGCGGCTCCGGCAGGGTCGGCGCAGCCGCTGCCGGAGCATCGGCCTCAGGCTTAGTTGCAGCCATCCGATGCCGAACAGGACAAGCCAAAGGCTGTCTGCAAGGCTTCGGCGGCGGCATCGCGCACCGGCGATTGATTGTCGCGCAGCAGCTCTTGCAGCGGGTCGATGGCGCGCTCGTCTCCGAGCTTGCCGAGGCTGCGCGCCGCGTTTTGCCGCACCTCCGGTGCTTCATCCTGGAGCGCCGCGATCAGTGGTTCGAGCGATGCCGGGTGTTGGAAGCGTTCTGCACCCAGCTTCGAGGCCGCGATAGCACGTCGCCCGGCGTCGGGGTCGTTCAAGAGCTGGTCGATGATCGCTTGAATCTCCTCCGGGACGTCCGCGATTACCGTAGGCGTGGGGGAAGGTAGAGGCGTGGGCTGGGCCGGGCTGAAGGCGCCGCTGCCGGCCAGCAGCATCAGGCAGAGGAAGATCATCCCGATCACCCCACCGATGGCGAGATTGCGCCGACGCACCTCAACCTGGCGCGCTTCTGCAGCAGCAGGGGCCGAGGCATCGCGCAGCGATGTGCCGATTGTGTTGACCTCAACCGCGCGTTCCGCGACCTTCGCCTGGAGATGTGCCGGCACCGGTTCGCCCATAATCATGGTCGAAATCTCTTCTTGCGAGACCTCGTCTTTGTAGAAGTCGCCGACCTTGACGCCGTGGCTGATGATGGTAAAGCGGTCGGCGACTTGGTAGACATGGCTGATGTTGTGGGTGATGAAGATCACCGAAAGGCCGGCTTTCTTGGCTTCGAGGGTGTAGTTAAGCACCTTCCGGGTCTCGCCCACCGAGAGCGCGGAGGTCGGCTCGTCGAGGATCAGGAGCTTCGAGCCGAAGTGTATCGCGCGGCCAATCGCGATAGATTGCCGTTCGCCACCGGAGAGGCGCAGCACCTCTTCTTCGGGCCGGCGGATGTCGATACCGATATGGTCGAGCGCCTTTACCGCTTGGGCGTTCATCTTTTCGTGGTCGAGCAGGGGGACCGGCCCGATGTAGCGTACCGGCTCGCGCCCCAGGTAGAAGTTCCGTGCGACGCTCATCAAGTTGACCAGGGCCAGGTCTTGATAGACGGTTTCGATACCCATCGCGCGCGCCATCTTCGGCGATTCGATGCTGACGGGCATCCCCTCGAAGTAGATTTGCCCACGTGTGGGCTTGTGGATGCCGGTCAACACCTTGATGAGGGTAGACTTGCCCGCCCCGTTATCGCCTAGAAGCCCCACAATCTCGGCACGGTGGAGCACAAAGTCTACATCGCAGAGCGCTTCGATCAAGCCGAAGCGTTGGGTGATGTTCTTCATATAGACCAGCGGGTATGAATTTCCATTGTCGGTCATGTTGCTCTACCTCTGCCTTCTAATGTTGGTGTTGATGATGACGGCGATTATCATAATCATGCCCAGCACACCCCGATACCACGTGGCATCGACGCCGATCAGCACCAAGCCGGTTTTCAGGATGCCGCTAATCAAGACACCCAAGAGTGCGCCGATGATGCTGCCATATCCGCCGGTGAGCAGTGTGCCGCCGATGACTGCCGCCGCGATCACGTCTAGTTCATAGCCGGTGCCGCGCAGCGGTTCGACCACCTTAAAGCGTGCCACCTCCATCATACCTCCGACGGCGGCCATGATGCCGGAGAGCATAAACGCGGCGACCTTGATGCGCTTGACGCGGATGCCTTGTGCGAGCGCAGCGCCGGGGTTGCCGCCGGTGGCGAAGACCGCATTGCCGAAGCGGGTGTGGGTGAGGACGACCTGGAAGGCGGCGGCCAAGAGGAACCACCAGACGATGGCGGCCAGGTAGTTGCCCGGCAGATCGGTGAGCTTGCCGTTGAGGATGTCGAAGAAATCGATTGCGACGATGCTTTGAAAGTCGCCTTTGAAGTTGTCGATGACGTTGACGACGATGAGGACGCCGAAGGCTAAGATGCCCGACATCAGGACAAGACGGATGATGGGCCGCAGCCACCCATTGCCGCCCTCGCGCAGCTTTTTGAAGTTGCTCTGGATGCCCGGCCAGGCGAGGAAGGCCACGAACCCCCACGCGGCGGCGGCTATGACGATGATGACCAGGGGGTGGAGGTGTACCATGATGGGGTCGCGATTAAAGCGGGCGATGGTGCCGCCGGGGATGATGTTGTACATGACCGAGCGGTAGATATAGAGCGTGCCGAGCGTGACGATGAACGAGGGGATGCGCGTGGTGACCAACAACAAGCCGTTGATGGCCCCCATCAACGCGCCGGCAGTTAGGGTGATCGCGATGGCGACCAGGCCGGAAAACCCGGCGAAGGATAGCCCCATCTTCTCCACCATGCTGTGGGGCAAGACCATTTGCGCCAGCCCGCCCAGACCACTGTCGGTGGCGATGATGAAGACAAGGGCGCTCAGGCCCAATATCGAGCCGACCGAGAGGTCGAACTCGCCGGCGATCATCAATATTGTAACGCCGACCGCGAGGATGCCATACGATGCGGCGTTGGTGATGACCGATGAGACCGAGCGTGGTGTTAGGATTTGCGGCGTGTAGAATTTGCCGTCCTGTATCACCTGGAAAACGAGCTTGCCCTCGGCGTTGGTATCAAACGAGGTGGCGATGATGAAAAAAATAGCGACGGCAAGGAACCCGACTACCGCGCCGGCTTCGACCGAGCGGCCCATGCGCTCGCGTATCCCTGCCAGAACAAGGCCGATCTCTCTTTTCTCTGTGTGCGTTACTTCTCTTGCCAAAGCTCTTGTCCCCCCTTGGATGCTGTGGTATGGGAGGTGCCGCGTACCGGCACCTCCCGATTATGCTGTTGCCATCAAACGGTCTGGGGTATGACTTTACCCCAGATGTCTAGCGGTAGCCCAACGCATTCAGCTCGATGATGCGGTCGACGTTGTTGATGTCTACGACATTGGGGCCGGTGAAGATGTCGTTGGCGGGGGCGAGCAGGTATTGGCTGTTGAGGTAGAGCCAGGTGACGGTGCCGAAGCCCTGATAGTAAGGCTGCTGGTCAATGCACATGATGGTGAGGCCTTCTTTGATCTTCTCAAAGATGGTGGGGCTGGTGTCGAAGGTGGCGTGGATGACGTCTGCCGAGGTGATGCCGTTCTCTTCGGCGTATTGATAGTAGGAGTGGGCGGGGTCGGGGCCGAGGGTGACTATGGCGTTAAAGCCTTCGTTGGCGGCGAAGGCGTCACCGATCAAGCCGGCGGATTCGGGCACATTGTAGTTGATGGTGAAGCGCACAACTTCGATGCCTTCCTCTGCCATCACGCTCTCGACGCCGTTGCAGCGGGCTTCGAGGCCGGTGTGACCGACTTCCTGGATCGGGCAGAGCACGCCGGTAATCTCGCGGTCGGCGAGCATACGGCGGGCGATGGCCTGTCCACCGAGGAATTCGCTGGAGCCGATGTAGAACAGGTGCGGCAGGCGTT